>CALCIK010000001.1 GCA_937907475.1 uncultured Bacteroidota bacterium
AACGCTAAAATGGGGTATAAAAACGCCGCATAAGCGACAATTTGGTTTGCGCCCGATCCCATCAATGAAACAAAACTTGCTTTCAATATCGAAAAGGTTAGTGTTTAATACAGAATCCTAATCTGATCTAATAAATCTCTTCTACAATATTCCTAATAATGTAGCTCGTCATACTTGCATGACACTAATGATGATGGACTTTTTAAGAGGATTGCTGAGATTTTTGCACGAATAGGAATTTGGCAACATTTTATGAAACTAAGCAATGACAAGATTACAAGCTGAACAAACACTAAAATCAACTTTCGGTTTCAACCATTTTCACGACAACCAATGGATTGCCATTGAAAAAATCCTCCAAGGGCAACGAGTGTTAATGATTGAAAAAACTGGGTTTGGCAAGTCGTTGTGTTACCAATTCCCCGCTACACAGTTTGATGGAGTAACTATTATTTTTTCACCCCTGATTGCTTTGATGCGAGAACAAGTCCAAAAACTTCAAGAATTGGGGATTTCAGCAAATTTTATTTCATCGCAACACACCGAAGAGGAAAATAATCAGACTATTGACGATGCGCTCAATGGAAGATTGAAAATTCTCTACATTCATCCTGCAAGAATGGAAAATGTTCAGTGGTTAGAAACCGTAAGAAATAATAATTTAAAGATAGCCATGATTGTGGTGGATGAAGCGCATTGCGTTTCTGTTTGGGGGCATGATTTTATACCTGCCTATCGCAAAATAGTCAATTTAGTCAATTTACTTCCTTTAAATTTTCCGGTGTTAGCAACCACAGCAACGGCAACAAATCGAGTTGAAGAAGATATCAAATCACAGATTGGAAAAAACATCGTTTCTATTCGTGGAAATCTGATCAGAGAAAACCTAAATCTATTTGTCATAATGGTGCAGTCGGAAGACGAAAAAATGATTTGGCTTGCACAGAACTTAGAAAAAATACAAGGAACGGGGGTTATATATACCGGGACAAGAGTAAACACAGAAGTTTATGCCAAATGGTTTGAGTACCTCAAAATCAATGCGGTTCACTACAATTCGGGAATAGATACGGAAACGAAAAAAGATATAGAAAGAGGTTTGATGAACAACGAATACAAGTGTGTAGTGAGTACCAATGCTTTGGGAATGGGTATTGACAAACCCGATATTCGTTTTGTAGTGCATACTCAAATACCCGTATCACCCATTCACTATTATCAAGAAATAGGCAGAGCAGGCAGAGACGGAAAACCTTCTTATATCATTCTGTTTTACAACCAAAATGAAGATACTACTTTGCCTTTATCTTTTATTGAAGGCGGAAGACCCGAAATTAAAAAGTATCAACGGGTAATTGATGTAATAAAATCTGAAAGATTGGGTTTGCACGACATTATCAAGAAAACGAACTTAAAGCAAACCCAAGTCAAGGTTATTTTGGCTGACATTATAGCACAAGGTATTGTGGTCGAAACCCTTGACAATAAGCGTAAAATGTACGAGTATAAGTTTGGTGCTCCTGCACTTGATTTCCAACCCTTTCTTGAACTGAGAAACGCCAAGCTCAAAGAGTTTGACGAAATGATCAGCTATTTGAATACTAAGGATTGCCGAATGAAATTTTTGTGCGACTTTTTGGGAGATACTCTTACAAACAATTGCGGTGTTTGCGATAATTGCCGAAACAGAATACAACAAGTGGTTATTACCCAAGAATGGACAAACAAATTAACCGATTTTAGAGAAACGTATTTCCCAATATTAGAGGTAGAAAATAAAACGACCAACATAGTGAATGGCGTAGCAGGTTCCTATTATGGAATTTCTAATGTTGGGCAGTCTTTACACAGAAGTAAATACGAAAACGGTGGAGATTTTTCCGATTGGTTATTGCGCTTAACACTCAAAGCATTTTACCGGCATTTCGGTAAGGAGAAGTTTGATGTAGTCTTGTATGTACCGCCTACCGAAAGTGGGGATTTGGTAAAGAATTTTGCCGAAAAAATTGCCAAAACACTGAATTTCCAACTTTCGCACAGTTTAACGAAAAATCGGACAACACAATCTCAAAAAATATTTCAAACAGGATTGCTCAAAATTGAAAACTTAAAAGGTGCTTTTACAGTTGAAAATCCAAACGAAATTGCCGGCAAAAGCGTTTTGTTGATTGACGATATTTATGACAGTGGGGCTACCATTAAAGAAATTGGAAAATATTTATCTAAATTGGGGGCTTTAAAAGTAGCACCTTTGGTCATTGCAAAAACTATAGGCGGAGATATATGAAACAACACACCGAAATACCTTATTGGATTACCTTGGCGCACTTGCCAAGATGGGGAGCAGAAAAAATCAATCGTTTGGTGGTGAAGATAGTTCACGATAACCAATTGACTTTGGAAACATTCTTTCAGCTTGAAAGTGAATGGAAAAGCAAATTCGAACTTTCAGAAAGCGACATACTGGATTTGAAAAATGCTAAGACTGAATTACCAAACAATGCTTTTTTAGCAGAAGACTTACTGTCACAAGGCTTTGAAGTAGTGCCTATCAATGCAACCGAATATTCTAAAACCCTGAAAAGCAATTTAAAGTTAAAAACTCCAACTGTCTTGTATGTCAAAGGGAACAAACAAATCATGCAGGAGAACAGTATTGCGATTGTCGGCAGTCGTGAGGCTGACGAAATCTCATTGCAGTTTACGGACAACATAGCCAAAATAGCTTCCAAACAGTTTAAAGTAATCGTAAGCGGTTTTGCCAAAGGAGTTGATAAACAAGCATTAGACAGTGCCCTACATTACAAAGGACAAAGCATTATCGTACTGCCACAAGGCATCATGACTTTTGGTTCGGGCATCAAGAAATACTACAAAGAAATTACGAATGGCGATGTCATGGTTGTCAGTACTTTTCAACCAAAATCTGCTTGGAGTTCGGGTTTGGCTATGGCACGCAATCCGATTATTTATGCTTTTGCCAGTGAAATTTATGTTTCGCAATCTTCCGAAAGTGGGGGCACTTGGTCCGGTGTCTTAGACGGTTTGAAAAAAGGCAGGACTATTTTTGTGCGCATGCCCAACTCAAACGAAAAGAACGCCAATCTTCTTTTGATTGAAAAAGGAGCAACAGCAGTTGATTTTGAAGGGAATATCTTGGAGAATGAAGTAGTTGCGCAATCAGTTCCACTAAAGAATGCCGGTTTGGAAATAGAATGGTTGGAATCGGTCGTGAAGTTGCTTGAAAAACAAACTCTTACTCCAAAGCAAATACTCGAAAAAACACAACTTAATATAACCGATAGGGAACTCACCAAAAAACTGAAGGCTTTACCCAATATCCAAAGCATTAAGAAATCCAATCAGATTCACTATTTCATAAAACAGGAAAGTCCGACCTTGTTTGCCATAAATGAAGGAGCGCAAACCGAACTTTAAGGCGACTGCTTCAATGCGTTTAAGTTGTTGACTTGGTAAACGCTAAAGCTATTAAGTTCCATGACCTTTTCAAATGACGGTGGTGGGTCTTTTACATAGTTGGGAAATTCATCCTTGTTGCTTCCACTCAACCGGTGAATATAACCGTTTACCAACACATAAGTTGGTACTTTATCAGAAAAAGAATATGATTTTGCCTCCTTAAAGGTGATATACTGATGCTGCGAGGTATTGAACTTGTAATAGAAACGGGCAAGGTTTTTCTCCACTTCGTTGGTGATGATAAGAGCTTTGTGAGGCATAGGTTTGAAAAAATCCATTATCAACCGCTTCTGATCATGATAACTATTGTTCTGTGCTGAATAGATATGATACGCCTGATAACCAAGCAGAATGTACACAACTCCCAAAGAGAATAGTAAATAGCTCGATTTTTTATTGAGAAAACCAAAATATGAAGGGATTTCTCCTCCCTGCGTAAGCGGATATGCAGGCAACAAGCAGCGCAAACCAAACAACAAAGTCAAGGGCAAATAAACCAAGCACAATACCCCAAGTTGATGTTGTTGATATGCTATTGCCGAAAAACAGAGCAAGAGAAGCATCCAAAAAGCTTTGTTGGTTGCATACTTCAGAAATTGTCGAAGTTCAGTTCCGGCGATGATAGCAGCAGGGGGAATGATAAATAAATAATGCCTTGGGTCAGGACACATCGGCATATAGTGGCTGAAAGAAGTCGTCATAAAATAGCCCGATAAAAACAGCATGGTGGCAACACTTGTCCAATAAGTTGCGCCATCGGGCATGGAAAGCAGCGTGCTGAGTTTGTGTCTGAAAATTGCCGGTAAGGTGAATGCCGAACTGATTATCATACCTCCCCCAATAAAAACGAACAACAATTGATAGGTTATACGGGCTATCAAGTCATGCCAAGGTAAACGGTCAAAGCTACAACTTGGCATAAAATAGCTGTTGGTGGCAATGGCATGAAAGCGCGAAAAAGGATGTCCTGTTAATTGCCAAATCCAGATAAAATAGGCCGAAAGCAAGCATGTTCCGATGAGGATACTGAATAACCAAAATTTAGAGAGTTGCCTCTGAACTAAATCGGATATAAAAACCATTGCCAAAGCAGGTACGAGCAACCATACCGTTTCTTTAGCCAAAAAGCCAAACATTAAAAAGGCACAAAACGCAAAAGCATGTACCAAACTTGGTAGTAATCGGCGGTCTTTTTGGATGAATTTAAAACGGTAAATGGTTGCAAAAGCACCCATAGCGGCAAAGGCCACCAAAGAGTCGGGCATTACCTTATCGGCATAAAAAAATGTCCAATTATTTAATAAAAAGATGGCGAGTGATAAACAAACTGCGATGACTGAGCGGTTTGGATGGGCATATAATACCATCATTCCTGTAAGCAGAGTTATCAACATGGGCATTACCGAAGCAGCGGCATCGTTTACCCCAAACAACTTAAAAGCCAACCCCACCAAACCGGAAAGGGCGATTCGGTAAGAATAATGGTCATCGGTGAATGAAAAGGAATGAGTGGCGATTTGATGGGCAAATTCGCAATAAATCATGTCGTCATAACCAAAGTGGCCGACGTAACCCCAAACGCGATGGATAATTATAAAAAAGAACAGCCCTAATAAAAAAGCAAGTTTTTGGACGTTTGCATTTTTGACAAAAGGCAAGCTGTTCATCTTATTGTGGGTTAGCAGTTAAAGAAGTGTTGAGCATGAATACTTCTTTCTACAAAATCAAAATCCCAAAAAACAGGCTTTCCCTATATAAGGAAAAGGACAATGGAATTTTCTTGCTAAGTGAAAAGGCTTATTCGCCCTTGATTAGGGAGTTCCCTTCTCCAACAAATCCATAAATGCGGGATTCATGCCCATGCTGGAGAAACCGCCATCGTGAAACAGGTTTTGCATGGTAACATACCGGGTGAGGTCTGAAAACAAGGTGATGCAATAATCCGCACAGGCTTCGGCGGGGGCATTTCCTAAAGGCGACATTTTGTTGGCGTATTCAAAGAAATGGTCAAACCCCTTGATTCCGGTTCCGGCAGTGGTAACTGTGGGCGATTGGGAAATGGTGTTTACCCTTACCTTTTTTTGAGTGCCGTAATAATAACCAAAGGTGCGGGCTATAGACTCTAACATCGCTTTGGCATCCGACATATCGTTGTAATCGGGGAAAGTGCGTTGAGCGGCGATATAACTGAGTGCTACTACCGATGCCCATTCATTCAAAGCATCTGTTTTATAGGCTGTTTGCAATGTTTTGTGCAAAGACATTGCCGATACATCAATGGTTTGAGCGTAAAATTGGTAGTTCAAATCGGTATAGGCTCTTTTTTTGCGTACATTGGGCGACATGCCGATAGAGTGCAGCACAAAATCGAGATTACCGCCCAAAATATCCATGGATTGACGGAAAAGGTTTTCGAGATCGGTTTCCAGAGTGGCATCGGCAGGGATGACCTCTGCATTGCAGGCGGTAGCCAATTCTTTAATTTGCCCAAGCCTCATCGCCACGGGAGCATTGGTTAAGGTAAAAACTGCCCCTTCTTCTTTTGCTCGCAGTGCAATTTTCCAAGCGATAGATTTTTCATCTAATGCTCCAAAGATAATTCCTCGTTTGCCTTGTAATAAATTGTTTGCCATAGTTGGAGTTGGTTGGTTGTAAATGGGAGATAGGTTTATTACCTGTAAAGGCTACAAAAAAAACGAAGTTAAGAGCGATTTTACCTTACTTTAAACATTATAGGTTAAACAGTTTTCGCAGGGTTTCGACATGGTCTAACTTTTCCCAAGTAAATGTTTCGTGCCCGTTATGGGTAGAAGGTGTTCGCCCCATGTGTCCATAAGCAGCAGTTGGAGAGAAGATGGGCTTTTTTAAACCAAGATGCTTAATAATAGCACTCGGTCTTAGGTCAAACACTTCTTTCACTCGATCAGAGATTTGGGCATCGGTTAGAGTTTTGCCGTTTTCCTTTACCTTAGCTGTTCCGTAAGTGTTGATATACAACCCGACCGGTTCGGCTATGCCAATGGCATAAGCAACTTGTACCAATACTTGGTCAGCAATACCGGCGGCTACCATGTTTTTTGCGATGTGTCGGGTGGCATAAGCTGCCGAACGATCTACCTTAGAGGCATCTTTACCCGAAAAAGCACCACCGCCGTGAGCACCTTTACCACCGTAAGTATCTACGATGATTTTGCGTCCCGTTAGTCCGGTGTCGCCGTGAGGGCCGCCAATGACAAATTTGCCGGTAGGGTTGATGTAATAACGTATGTTATCGGTAAAAAGGTGGTGTAGTCTTTCGGGCAACTTTTCTTTAACACGAGGGATGAGGTGTTGAAGAACATCCTCAAAAATGGATTTTTGCATGGCGATATCGGCATCGCTTTGATGACGGCCATCGTAGGTTTTGATAAAATCATCGTGTTGCGTGGAAACCACTATCGTATCAATCGCTATGGGGTGATGTTCATCGTTATATTCAATCGTTACCTGACTTTTAGCATCGGGTCGCAGGTATGTCATGACCTTCCCTTCGCGTCTGATGTCCGCAAGTTCGCGCAAAAGCAGGTGGGAAAGCTCGAGCGGAAGTGGCATGTAGTTATCGGTTTCGTTGGTAGCATAACCAAACATCATGCCTTGGTCGCCGGCACCTTGCTCTTCTTCGCTTTGTCTTTCCACCCCGCGGTTAATATCGGCCGATTGTTCGTGCAAGGCGGAAATCACCCCGCAAGACTCGGAATCAAATTGGTATTCTGATTTGGTGTAACCAATACGCCGTATTACCTCTCGAGCAGTTTTTTGTACATCTACATAACAGTTGCTTTTCACTTCGCCACTAATGACAACCAAACCGGTGGTAACAAGGGTTTCGCAGGCTACTTTTGCTTCCGGATCTTGTTTCAAAAATTCGTCTAAGATGGCATCAGAAATCTGATCGGCTACTTTATCGGGGTGTCCTTCGGAGACCGATTCAGAGGTGAATACGTAAGGCATTATTGGTGCGTATTTTTTGTTGGGTAATTAAAATAAGTATTTCTGCCATTTTTAATTCATGGTCAAAAACGGCTGCAAAAATAGGATTTTTCCATCCTTTTTTAAGAATATTGACCGAATAAGTGTTGGAAAACACCGTAATTGTGTGAATTACTGTGCTACAATCAGAAATTTCAGTAAGTCTACTCCCGAATCGAGCACGGTACGCCCCATCGCGTCAAAAGTAAAATTGACTACTTTTTCAATCAAGACATCCGTTTTTTCGTTGTTCTCGCTCGTGTCGTTCACCCAATATCGAATTATAACGGGTACTTCCAACCAAATCAATGCGGCATAACGTCCGGTTAAGACTGCCCGCCATTCGATTTCCTGTGTGTCTAATCCTTGAGTGATGAGTTGGTTGGTAAAGGCTAAAAACTGCGTTTCGAATTGTAACAAACAATCGGGTGTACTAATATTGAACCAACTCTTGGGATAGGTGGCTGCTATAAAAGCCCGATGTGATTTAAGCGTTTCTTCTAAGGTGAAGAAAAATGACAGCATTTTCTCACGTGCCGAATAACTGTCGTACAAATCGGTATCGGCACTCAATTGAGTGAGGGTTTCGGTAAAGAAATCTTCCCAGATGCTTTGCTCTATGGCTTTGGCAGTGGTGAAATGTGCTTGAATTAATTCTGTAGCAATGCCCATCGTGGTGGCAAATCTGAATAGCGTATGCCATTGAGTGGGGTGCTTTACCACATAGTGGACATAGTTTTGTTTTACTTCGCTTGCGGTCATGTTAATGGATTAAAGTTGGTTGGTTAGAACGGTGGTTGTATTTGATTTTCAATTTGTATCTTTGGGCAATGACTACACCTTTGCATATAGTTAGTTTCGATGTGCCTTATCCACCCGATTATGGAGGGGTGATTGATGTGTTCCACAAAATTAAGGCTTTATCCGCACTTGGGGTAAAAATTTATTTGCATTGCTTTGCTTACAACCGAAAGCCGGCGCAGATTTTAACAGATTTATGTGAAGAAGTGTTTTACTACCCTCGTAAGCCCTTTGTCTTTAGCCGCCCTTTTTCTATTCCTTATATCACCTCATCCAGACAGAACGAGCTATTGCTTCAAAGGCTTTCCCAAATTCAAGTGCCGATATTGTTCGAGGGGCTGCATACCTGTTTCTACCTAAACCATCCACTTTTGACCGAAAGGGTAAAAGTAGTTCGGATGCACAATATAGAAGCCGACTATTACCAATACCTCAGCCAAAACGAACGGAACCTTTTTAAAAAATTATACTACCGGCGAGAGTCCTTGCGATTGCGACAATTTGAAACGGTGCTACAACATGCGACAGAAATTGCCGCCATTTCTTCAGCCGATAAGGAATACCTTTCTGCTAAATGGGGCAATAAAGTATGGCAATTGCCGGTGTTTCACGGCAATGAACAACTAACCGCCCAAACAGGGAAAGGCACCTATGCTTTTTATCACGGCAATTTGTCGGTGAATGAAAACAGTCTTGCCGCAATGTTTTTGGTGCAGGAGGTTTTTAACCAATTACCACATCAATTGATTATTGCCGGTAAAAATCCACCCGATTTCCTTCGTAAAGCCATTGCCCGCCAATCCAATTGCCTGTTATACCCCAATCCATCAGCCGATCAAATGACCGAATTGATGCAACAGGCGCATGTGCATGTGCTACCAACTTTTCAGCCAACGGGCATCAAACTTAAACTGCTCAATGCCTTGTATCAAGGGCGGTTTTGTTTGGTCAATCCGGAAATGGTTGCCGGTACAGAACTGAACCCGCTTTGCCATCTTGCCCAAACTCCTCAAGAATTTACCCAACTCATCAATGATTTGTTTAACCAAGCATTTACCACAGAACATATCCACCAAAGGGAAGCTATCCTGAATTCCCTTTATTCCGATGCTAAAAATGCGCAACAACTGTTGGAAAGGATTGGAAACGCATAACAGAGAGGTAGAGACGTGGCGCGCCGCGTCTCTACTACCCCATCATCACTACCCCGCTCCTTCTTTCATCTGCTGCTCCGGTAAATTGACCTTTTCCGTACCGGCCAACTGCATTGACCCCTCCGAAGTACATGTTTTGGTTCTGCCATGTTACTTTGTGCCAACCTTTTGGCAAGGTGAGCAGGTTGATGATATCGGGGTTAAAACCATGCTCTATGTTTAACTGCTGCCCTTCAACATGCAAACGGGGGTGATTGACTGCTTCTTGTAACGGCACGCCATAGTCGAGCAGATGACTAATAATTTGTACCAAGGCACTTCGGATGCGACTCGAACCGCTCGAACCGAGAACGGTTTGGTGTCCTGACTGATTGACAAGCAATGAAGGGGACATCATAGACGACAACCTGACGTTGTTGTGCCAACGATGAAAACCGTGAGGATTCAAGTCGGATTCACCCAACATATTGTTGAGCATGATGCCCGTTTGAGGCACAAAGTAATCGCTTCCTGCACCCGATGAATGGGTCAAAGAAGCGGAATTACCCTCATCGTCAATCACACTTAGGTGGGTAGTGTTTCCCAAACGGCTGTTGATGGGTTCAGAATATTGGGCGATGGTTTGAGTGCTCAACAGTTTTTGCAACACATCGGGTTCATAGATATGCTTATCGAATTCGTGTTTTCTGGCTAAGTTGGTGAGGTGAAATACATCCGTCAACAGACGCATGTATTCTTGAGTGCCAAGTTTAAAACGCCCTGCCACATCATACAATTGAAGCAGTTGAAGTGAAAAAGCGATGAGCGAACCACCCGATGAAGGAGGCGGATTGGTAAACAAAGTATGCCCACGGTAAGTGGTTTGCAAGGGAGCACGTTCCATCACCCTATAATCGGTTAGGTCTTTCATAGTCAGAAATCCTCCTTTCATCAAACTATCGGAAGCAATCTGCTGACCTATTTCACCTTCATAAAACAACCTTGCCCCTTCTTTCGATAGCGCAAACAGCGTGTCGTACAAGTGGGGGATATAAAGTTGGTCGCCTATACTTTTTAAGCTGCCATCCGTGTTAGCAAAAACGTTTCGCCCTGTTTCCGAAGCAGTTAGGATGGGTTGCAGCAACTGCATGGTGTAATGCAAAAAAGGGGTGATGGGCACGCCCTTTTTTGCCAATGCTATTGCAGGGGCAGCAACTTCGAAAAATGGCAAGCGGCCTAAACTTTTGTGAATATGGAATACCCCTGCGATATTTCCCGGCACAGCAATGGATGCTAACCCGATGTGAAAATCTTGGGTGTTGTCGCCAAATTGTATGGTTACCTGTTTAAAATCAACTTCGTTTTCAGGACGTTTCTGCAAGGGCGTTTGGGCAAAAAAGTCGAATAAAACTGTTTTACCCGATGCAGTACGAGCCATCATAAACCCGCCCCCGCCGGCAGAAACGTAAGTGGGTTCGCACACAAACGATGCCAACATCGCTCCCACCGCAGCATCAAAAGCATTACCGCCAATACTCAATATTTCGGCACCTGCGCGGGCGGTTTCTTCGTGTCCTGCTGCTATAATTCCTCTGTTTTTCATGGAGATGGATGGGTAGGTGGGTTTAAATTGTTGTGCGCAGAGGTGTTCTATTGGATTGCTTAAGCAGAGCAGAACGAAACTTAGCGGAAATCACTGCAAAAATGCACATTATCCCAATAGTAGAAGCATCCTGTCATAGATTTTACCGAGAACCCGTTGAAAATTTACTTCTCCCATCATCGGTTAATTCAAATCTGTTTGTTTAGATTTACTGCGTTGAATGACTATATTCAGTGGTAGGATATCGGCTTTAGCACAAGGCTTACTGTCTGTTTACAAGTTTAATTTACTCCAACTGTAAATTTAAAGCTATTGCTTGCGACAAACCAACCAAAGCAATCGCTACTATATATGAGAATTCAACTCTTTTTATGGCTGATTATCCTATCGGCATTTTGCAGCAACGTACTATCGGCACAAAACAACACCGATGCCCAAACATGGTCTTTTGAGCAATGTACCGAATATGCCCAACAAAACAACGTACAGGCAAAGCAACTTCAACTACAAACTGAATCAGCCGGAATTAACCTGCAACAAAGTCAAGTGAATCGTTTACCCAATGCCAATGCCAATTTTTCGCATGGGTTAAATTACGGCCGAAGCATTGACCCCTTTACCAATACCTTTAACACACAAGCCACTCAGGCTTCTCAAATTCAGGTAGGCAGCAGTGTTACCTTATATAATGGTATGCGCCAGAAAAACACCATCGAGCAACGAAGATTAGAACTCGATGCTGCAAATTGGGATTTAAAAGATCTGCACAATAATTTGGAGCTAAATGTGCTTTCTGCCTATATGCAAATTCTGCTTGCCGAGGAACAACTGCGCATCTTGGAACAACAAGCCGAAGTAACGCAACGCCAATACAAACAAACCGAAAGTTTTGTCAAGGTGGGGGCATTACCGGCGGGCAATCTTTTAGATATTGAAGCTCAGATTGCCAATGACCGCCTCAATACCGTCAATGCCAGAAATGCTATTGCATCGGCATACCTCGGACTCTCACAAATTCTCAACTACTACCAACCCTTTACCATACAAAAGCCCAAAATCACCGAATTGCCCTTAACGGCCATTAACCAAATGACGGGCGAGCAGGTGTATGAAACGGCATTAAACACCCAACCACAACTGCAAAGTGCCCTGCTAAGAACCCGAGTTGCCGAACAATCGCTCAAAGTGGCTGAGGGTGCGCGGTATCCTACGGTATCTTTGTCGGCAAACCTGAGTTCTTTGTATTCCAGCAGAGCGCAAGACATTATTATAGGTAATTCCTTTGATACTACTTTAACCAATTACTTTACCTTAACCGGCACACCCATTGTCAGCCTCACTCCTGAATATACATTGAAAAAAACGAATTACCCCAAACAAATTTGGAACAACTTGGGCGGATTTGTGGGGATAAATGTATCGGTGCCCATTTTTAACCAATATCAGGTAAAGAATGCCATCAAACTATCCCGAATCAACGTTGCCAATGCACAGCTTAATCAGGAAAACACTCGAAACACATTGCGACAGCAGATAGAGCAGGCCTTTCTCAACGGACGCTCGGCAGCCTTGCGTTATGAGGCTTCGCAAGCCAATGTAGCTGCTTTGGAACAAGCGGTCAACCAAACCGAAAAACGGATGAACGCAGGGGCGGCTACTTCTTTAGAGTATTTGAACATCAAAAACAACCTTACCGTAGCACAACTCAACCTCGAGTCGGCTAAATATGAGTACTATTTTAGGTTGAAAATACTCGATTTTTACCAAGGCAAACCCGTTACCTTAGATTAAGCGGACTACCGAAAATGCCAATGTTCTATTGGGTTAGAAAATCACCGTTTTATTGCCATGTATAAACACGCGGTCTTGAAATACCCATTTCAAGGCCTGCGCCAATACATTTTTTTCTACTTCGCGCCCTGCTTTGGCCATGTCATCAGCGGTAAAGCGGTGGTCAACCCTTATTACGTTTTGGTCTATAATCGGCCCTTCGTCCAAATGATTATTGACAAAGTGAGCCGTAGCACCAATAATTTTCACCCCGCGTTGATAGGCTTGACGGTAAGGATTAGCCCCTATGAAGGCCGGTAAAAAGGAGTGGTGTATGTTTATGATTCGATTATGGTATTGCTCTACAAACTCCGGTGTCAGGACGCGCATATATTTTGCCAGTACTAAGTATTCGGGTTGGTAAATTTCGAGGGCTTTGGTTAAAGCTGCTTCATGCTCGTGCCTCGTTTTATGTTCATGTTCTATATAATGGAAAGGCACTCCAAACTTTGCTACCAGCGATTGCAAGGTATTATGATTGCTTATCACTGCCAAGATATTGGCGTTCAACTCATCATAAACATATCGCAGCAACAAATCGCCCAAGCAATGATGCTCTTTGGTGGCAAAAACAACAATGTCTTTTTTCTTTTTGGGGTTCAATTGCATATTGCAGGCATCGGGCAAAAGCTCCTCTATTTCTCTTTGAAATTGTTCCGGGTTGAGGTTGCCCTCAAACTCGGTGCGCATAAAGAAATGATTGGTTGCGCGGTCAACATACTCGTCATTTTTAAGAATGTTCAACTCCTGACGGTATAGACATTGGGTAATGCGATAAACTAACCCTTTCTCGTCCGGGCAATCTATCAGTAATATATGGGTATTGCTCATCGTAATCATCTAATTGTTTGGTGTAAGGCAAAGGAGAAATGGCAAAAGCTATAAGACAAACACAGGGCAGAAACTGCGCCATTGTGCTGCTGCTTCTGCCCTGTGTTAAAATGATTGTTGCTGCTTGTAAAGGCAGGCTGATTTAGAAATGCTACTCTGTCTCCTCCAATTCTTTGTCTTTGCCGTTAAAATCGAAGGTCAAAGAGAAACGGAGGGTGTTGTCGAGCGGATTGCGTTGACCGCTAACAGGAATTAGGTAAGAGAAGTTAAACCCAAACACACTATATCGCAAACCCACACCAACTGTTAAAAATTTTCGGTTTCCTTTATATTTGTGTTCATTAAAATGCCCTACCCGTACTGCAAATTGATCATTGTACCAATATTCGGCACCGATAGAATACATGAGTTCTTGCAATTCTTCTTTAACCCCACCCGGTGCATCGCCAAAAGAACCGAACATCCCGCTCAACAAAGGCTTTTCACGAGTATCGGGTACTAAGTTATTGTTGGTATCGAGCGTATCGGGAGTGGGAACCATTAGTTTGTTAATATCCGTAGTAACCATAATGGTGTTGTGGTCATCAAGACGCATTTTAAGGCCAGCTCCAATACCCATATTAATAGGTATGAAATCGCGGGTATCATCGTTGAGGTAAGATACTTTGTTACCGATATTGGTAAACGAAGCACCGAGAGAAAGCGTGCTTCCACCGGGGGCAATATTTACCGGCGTTTTGTAGTAAAACCCTATATCGGCGGCTACTGCTTGAGCGGCTTTTACGATGTTACCACTTCCGACTTCCTGCCCGCGAGCAAGGTCTGAACGAATGTACTTAAGGGTAATGCCGGTAGAAAACTTGTCGGAAAGACGGCGGGAGTATCCGAAATCAAATGCAAACTCATTAGGGTTGTACTGTCCGGCATCGTTTCCTGTAATGTCTGTAAAGTTGATATTGCCTAAAGAAAAATAGCGCATGGAAAAGCCCAATGCTTGCAAGTCATCAATTTTGTAGTAACCTGTCAAGTAAGCAATGTAAATATCGTCCACCAATTGTCGAAGCCAAGGGGTATAAGTTAGGCTTACACCTACCATATTGGGGGCAAATGCTAATTTACCGACATTGTGATAGAGCGATGCTGCATCGGCATCTGTGGCAATCCCTACATCGCCCATTCCACCCGATCTTCCATCGGGGTTAATACGCAAAAAGGGAATAGAAGTAAAAACAGTGTTTACCCTTCCGTCCAACTGTCCGGGAGTAGTAACCTGTGCTTGTGCAGAAGGTGCTATACTTGAAATCAGGACAAGCATTACGACAACTAAGCAAATCAATTTTCTCATATAAATGATACTATTACAAGTTTGGTAAAAAATTAAACAACGTGTAAAACTTTTTTACATAGGCAATGAAAACAATAACGTTGTTGGGGTTAATTGGTTGATGATGTGGTTTGCTTTAAAGGTTTTGCTACGATTTTGCCGATGCAAAGCAGTATTTACCTAATTCTACTTAATTTAAGTTCAAACGCGGACAAAGGTAGCCATAATTTTGTATAATGGTGTGCCGACATAGCAGGCTAATGGCAATATTTTACAGACAATACCGCAAACAGACCGTTTTGGCTGGTAAAGGGTTGCACGATGAATATGTTTTGTGGGGTTATACCAAGTATGTGGGTGGTTTGCATCGGCTATTGATGTTTATTTATTTTAAAGGTTTGCCTCCTAAATTAAGCGTGTTCTAAAATTAGTTGAACAGTTTATTAAGACCTTCTTTGACCCGCCAAATGACTAATCCTCAAACATTTCCGGTGCTTTGTCGCTCGACAAAGGTGGCTTGTCACTAGACAAGAGAGCTATGTCACTCGACAAGAGTGGCTTGTCACTTGACAAGAGAGCTATGTCATTCGACAAGTGGGCTATGTCATTCAGCAAGAGGCGATTGCTATTCAGCAAGAGGCGATTGCTATTCAGCAAGAGGCGATTGCTATTCAGCAAGAGG
>CALCIK010000002.1 GCA_937907475.1 uncultured Bacteroidota bacterium
TTTTTGTCATCAACTGAAAACCCCTACTAATAGACTTTTCGTACAGCCTCTAACCAAGCAAATAGTGGCTTTTTTTTCTAAAAATGTTGTTAAGGAATTTGTAATGGTTTTTGGAAAGATAGCACTCACCGCCTGGTTTCTCACTAATAACGAGTCGTGGAGGGTTCAGGAGGGAGTACCAATGCCTTGATATTGGCGGCCTATTTTTCTGTCGTCATCCCTGTTTTAAGTTTTCTTTCTGAACCAGCGGACACTAAAATTCCGTTGAACGATTTGATATTCGTTACAGCAAACTTATTAGGCAACCCATTGTTTGAAAGTTTCCACTCTTCGCTTGAACCCTCCCTCCTATATACGCCATCCCATTGTCCTGCAAATACGGCGTTATCATTTTCTATTACATTGAAGGTGTACAATTCTTTTGGCAACCCATTTTGAATGCTTTGCCAACTTCCGCCTTTGTCCGTAGAAGATAATAATTCATTGTAAGTCATCGCATAAATCGTTTTGTCATCGGAACTAATATTGTGTACAGAACGATCAGATAAAACTTGCTTCCAATTTATAAATTCTTTTTCTGTTTTAAATACCCCTTGATTTGAGGCAATATACAGGTTCCCTTCAAACTCGGTTATCCCATTCACTTGCATAGCATTTTGCCCAAATTCAAATACCCATTTATTCTGTGCTTCGCTGAAAGAATATAAACCACTATTTGTTCCCACATACAGCTTACTGTCAATTTCAACAAATCTTCGGATGGTTAAATTTCCAAGTCCGGAGTTTTTGGAAACCCAAGTTTCCCCTTGATTGTTTGAAAAGAAAACTCCGCCGTATTGAGTTCCAATATAAATTTCATTTTTGTAAAAAGACAATGCGCCAAGATTGCTTTTAATAATCTGTTCATCTGTTGGAATATGAATCCAAATACTGTCTTGGAAGTCAAAAATATAAACTCCGTTTTGTTTGGTAGCAACCCCAAGCAAAGTATCGGAAACAGCTATGCCTCCCAATCCTATACCGGTATTTTCTGGTAGTCCTGCGCTTTTGTTTTCCCAAGTGATTCCATTATCTTTTGAAAAATAGACGATGCCGTCACTTCTCTCAATTTGCTTGTTGAGAACGATGCTATCTGTATTAATGATGGTTGATTCTTTTTCAGATGTGCTTATATTCTGCCCCGTACAGGCATTTAGAAAAATCAATAGCAGCATCGGTACAATATTTTTCATTTCTTGTATTGTTGAATATCAATTACCTAAGTTGCCGATAGTCAGTTCGAAAATAGTGTTTCGCTATTTCGGATAATCAGGGATAGAATCCTCTATATTCCCTACAAATCACCGGAATTATAAATTAACTGCTTTTCTGAGCCACAAAGCTAGAGATATTGTTTGTGGGTAGATGCAATTAGTATATGCGCTTTCATTCCTTGCTTAACATGACTTTCGCTTTGTTGTTCCAAAGGATAATCTCTTGAACGGCACTTGATGTAATTATTCTGTTTCCTTTCTTATTCCAAGACACCCCCCATAAATAGTCTTTAGAATTACCTTCCGAAAGGAGATTGCCCTCCTTATCCCATACTCTTAAAGCATCACTAACTGTTGCCAACCTAGTTCCTTTGGAATTCCAACGTATATTCCTGTACTCCCCTTTGCTGATGTTGATTGACTTTAATAGTTCCCCGCTTTCATTCCAAAATTGTAGTAACGGCTTGTAATTATTTTGGTTATCGCCATAATCACCTGTTACAAAAAAGTCGCCGGATAAGTGCCAAGCAACGCTTAATATAAGAACGTCTTCCTGTCTATGTTTTATGGTTTTTAATAAATGACCGTCAATATCAAAAACTCTAATTTTATCGCCAACCGTTATGAAGATATTTTTTCGGGGATGCCAATCAATTGAAGTGATGGACTTCGTGTTTTCATGCCTAATTTGCCGAATCCTCTTTCCGTCAATGTCAAAAATTGAAACTTGCCCATCATTATCCGCAACTGCCAAATAATCACCCGTATAATTCCAATCAATTCCCCTTGCTCCATCGGTTGAAATTCCCTCTAACACAATTATCTTGTCAGTGTCAAAATTGATGACGCACACTCCATCTTCCGATGTTTGTGTACCAACTGCAAGCATGTTCAAAAATGGATGCCACTTGACACAGGTGATCGTGTTTTTAATCGGATAGGATTTATAAGGTTTCAAATCCTTGGCGGAATAAACTTTCAAAGTATCTATATTCCCTCCAATGGCGACATATTTCCCACTTGAACTCCAATCAACCGTCCACAGAATTTTTTTGTTCTCCGTTTGTTGAGCGAAAGTTTGGATGTTGAGAAAAATGGATAGAAAAACCAAAACCGATAATATTAATTTGCTTTTTGTCACGAGTTGCTGTTTTAAGACAATCAGGAATCTGTGAAATCCTTAAATCCGGTTAATCTGCGATTCAAACATTTGGAAAGAACTACTAAAGATTGTCATTCCCTTATCATTCCCAACCATAATAGACACTATTTGAACCCCCGCTAAACTTTAACTACCATCACCCCAAATAAACGAGGCTCTTGTTGATTTTTTACCTACCTTTAAATCGAAAATGCCAACCAACATGCCCGTTTTAACAAAGCCTGCAAAAAGCAATCCACCAAAAAGGGGTGCAAATTGCAGAAATTCCATATAAAATGGGCAATTTTGCCACAAATTAACTCAATTTTGTTGTCAATAAAGTCGAAAAATTGGTAACCGAAACCAAGAAATTAGTAACTGAAATCGGAAAACAGGTAACTGAAACCAAGAAATTGGTAAATAAAGCCGGAAAATTGGTAACCGAAATCGAAAAACAAGTAACTGAAACCGAGAAATTGGTAAATAAAGTCTGAAAACAGGTAACTGAAACCAAGAAATTGGTAACCGAAACCTAAAAATTGGTAACTTAAATCAGAGAAAAGGAAACAAAACTCAAGATATTGATGACAAAAACCGGAAAATTGGTAAATAAAATGGGGTCTGTTGTCTGTTAGTTAGGGGTTATCTGACATAAACCATCAGTTGATGAGAACAAGAACTCCAAAAAGACAAGCGGAAGCCCTTTGATGATATCCGATGTTTTAAAAAAGGTCTAAACATGATCTTGATTGATGACAAAAGTTCCCGTTAAACAAGCTTAAACCATCACTAAAAACACAAAAGGTTGATGCCGTTTTTTACGGAAGTTTGCTTTTGCGATGCTTGGTTAATTTGTCCAAAGTAAAGCGTTGAAGTAACCATATAAGTGTTGATTGACCAAATCAAGGTCGTTTGAATTTGGTGAAGCCGGTACGGTGATTGAGAAAACAACCCCCAAACAACCCGTAACTTTGATGGAATAGACTTGCTGCCGTTTGAACCCTACTTCTTGTTTTGTGAACCATATCGTCAAGATTTCCGTATCATTGCCTTCTATTCCAAATACAACAAGATAGCTCGCAAAACATGCTCATCAACAACCAACCTTGCCATACAATATGGCTGCATCGGGAAAACCAAATGGAGGTGCAAATCATTGACCAACGCTTTTTACCTCACCGCGTAGTCATACAAACCCTCACCCAATGGCAACACTGTGCCCAAGCCATTGCGGAAATGTGGGTGCGAGGTGCTCCATTGATTGGCGTTACTGCTGCTTATGGTTTGTATTTGGCGGCTTTAGAAATGCCGGAGGATGTTGATTTGGGTAGTGCTTATATGAAGGCAGTCGCCGAAGGACTTCTCCAAACTCGCCCAACTGCGGTCAACCTTCGTTGGGCAATAGAAAAGCAACTGTTGGCAATGGAAACGGCGGATAATAAAGCAGATAAAGTGGCATTAGCCCTGAAAACTGCCGGATCAATAGCCGATGAAGATGTGGAAACTTGCAGGTTGATAGGAAAGCATGGACTACCGTTGTTGCAAGAGATTGCCAACCGAAAACCGAAGGGCGAACCGGTCAATATTCTCACCCATTGCAACGCCGGTTGGTTGGCAACTGTGGATTGGGGCACTGCTACTTCACCCATTTACCAAGCTGCGATGTCGGGCATCCCTGTTCATGTGTGGGTAAGCGAAACCCGACCGCGAAACCAAGGGGCAAACCTGACGGCTTATGAACTGGCAGAAAACAATATCCCTTATACGGTGGTGGTGGATAACTGTTGCGGGCACTTGCTACAAAACGGGATGATAGACCTGTGCATTGTCGGAACCGACAGAACCGCCCGAAACGGCGATGTGGCCAACAAAATAGGCACTTACCTCAAAGCCCTTGCAGCTTTTGACAACAACGTTCCTTTTTATGTTGCCTTACCCGCCAATACCATAGATTGGAACATCTACGATGGGGTTTCGGAAATTCCGATTGAGCAACGCTCGCCCGATGAGGTGAAATATGTGGGCGGTATTTGTGAGGGTGTTTTCAAAGAGGTCTTGATTATGCCTGCCGGAAGTAGAGCCGCAAACTATGCCTTTGATGTAACGCCTGCCCGTTTGATTAGCGGGTTAATTACCGAAAGAGGAGTTTGCAAGGCATCGGAACAAGGGTTATTGGATTTGTTTCCCGAAAGGATTTGACATGGATATTGTTTACACCCCAACTATCTGAGCCATGAGCAAAGAATAGGCTTCGGCACCCGATGAACCAAAGGCGATTAACCCTTCGGGGTGGCCGGCCATAACCAATACTTTTGTTTGCGGCAGGTCGCTTTGCCGGAAAAGGCGGAGAATTTCATTTGCCATTTCAGGTGTACCGTAGGGAACATCGGCTTTGGTGGTGGGGAGTTGGTTTAGCCGGTTTTGCCAAGTGAGCAGGTGGTGAATGTGAATAACCACCATGCAAGTAGCATCGGCTTCGTAAACAGCTGCATGGGTTAACGCTTCCGATGAGGCTTTTACCATTCCCCGACAGGATACCGTATTTTCGGCAATATTATACCCGGTAACCGTGGCGTAGTGTTGAGTTTCTAAATCAGGATACTGTCCGGTTTGTGTGCCGCTAATGATAAATTTGCCATCTCCTGCCGGTGTTTCAAGTCGTGTGCTAATGTTACCGAAGCCAATACCATTGTCATATACTCCGATAAGTTGCAAACGCCATAGTTCGCTCCTGATGGCGTTGATCTCGTTAATTTGTTCCTTACCGTGAGGTTGGCCGAGTGAGTGAAAACATCGGTATTTGACATACCCTTCATCGGGTAAGTGGGGCATACTGTCTTATATTAAGGAACTATGGGAATAACTTCATTTTATACTTATGAAGCAATGTTCGTATTGGTTTGATAAACGGGTAGTGACGGAACTTGTTCCGTCT
>CALCIK010000003.1 GCA_937907475.1 uncultured Bacteroidota bacterium
ACCATTCACAATTGACCATTCACAATTGACCATTCACAATTGACCATTCACAATTAACCACTAACCACTACCTACGTTGTCGGTTAATGAACAGCCAAAGCAACGCTAAAATTCCCAAACAAGCAATGGCGAGGAGGGTAAGGTAAATAATGGGCATCAATTGATTAGCAGTTGCGGGTTGGGATAACCCTGTAGGACTGCCTGTTTGAATGGCGGCTGCCCAATAAAACGGATGTGCTGAAAGCATGTTTAGTGAGGGGTTTTCAAGGTATTGGAGTTTGGCTTGTTGCAGTGCTTCGGGTAGGTCGAGGTGGCGGGTGGTCAATTGTTGGTAGAAATTGGTCATGATGTCTGCTGTGGCGCAATCGTTGACCGACCATAAGGTGGTGATTAAACTGGAACAGCCGGCATAGATAAATCCCCTGCTTAGGCTCATCACTCCTTCACCGCGCTGCCATTTACCGATGCCCGTATTGCATGCACTCAGTACGGTTAACCGCGCTTTTGTGGACAGGGTGTATAACTCGTAAGCCATTAAGGGACGGTCAGCAAAATAAATTTTACTTTGCATGGGCTGTTCGTTGTCAATACAGGCATGTGTTGCCAAATGTACAATGCTGTATTGATTGGTTTGGTTCAAAAACTGCGCTTTTGTGGCTTTGTTTGCCTGTACCGTTTTTCCACCGATGAGTTTTTGTATGGCGGTGATTTCTTTCAAATTACATTGCAGGGGTTGTAAAGCCTCTGTGGTGCAGTCGCTTCTTAACTCATATTGTTGGCCGGTTGGAGGTTGGGTAAAATCGGGGGCATACCCTATCCAATTGCCTAATCGTTTGGCGGGTGTTGTTCGTTGCGTGGTTTCGGCGAGCAGAGAGGCGGAAGGGGCATAACCGACAGCATAACGGTTGAGCAAATAGGGGGTGTGTTGCGGACGGTAATCGGGTTTTTCGGTATCGGGCAATTTGGTCAACAGGGTTTCAAAGGGCAAATAGTTCAATTGACCATCGGGAATAATCGTCAAGCGGGTTAGCTTTTCGGGCAATTGTTTCAACAAGGGTTCTAACAGCAAAAGGTAGAGGCGATGTGCGGTTTTTACATATTGGCGGTAGTTTTCGTTGGCTTGCGCGCTTTGTGCAGGCTGCGTTAAAAGCCCGATTAGTTGATCGAGCGAGGTGGTAAATACGGTATCGGTTGGGATTCGGTAAAAAGCGGTTTTTGATTGGGTACAGGCAACCGCAATCAGTTCTTGAGGCAGTACAAAATAGGCAATCAAGGCGGTGGTATCGGTGAGCAATTGACGGCGAAGCAAACCAATATCAGGCGATTGACCGGCAGTTGTCAGATTTCGGAAACCGGGATATTGGTTTTGGGTTTGTGTGTTGAATTTATCCAAGTTTCGTTTGAAGGTAAATAGACTGTCTTGCTGTGAAGCATCGGGATTTAGGGTGTTGGAAAGGCGGTAAATATGGAGTTCCAAGGTTCGTTTTTGTTCTAAAATGCTGTCGGGCAAATTGGCAAATTGGAGGGTTTCCGATTCCCGAAGGGCTTCCAACAGGGTGGCGGCTTTACCATACTCCATGAGCGCAAGCGTTTTATCTAAATCCTCCGATGCTTGGGTGAATTGGTACAAATCGGCGGAGGTTTGAACGGCTTCGGTCAAGGTTTCGTAGGCATAATTACCCAAATAAAGTTTGGCTTCTTGCGCACTGTAAGCCAACCTCATGAGTGCTGCTTGTTGAACTGCCAATTGATACGTAGCAAGGGCTGTTTGCAAGGGTTCGGGTTGACGATTGTTTTGGTGAAGTTGTAGAAAAGCGCGGGCTTTTTGTGTTAGGGCGGTAAAGATGAAGGGTTCGGGGTAAAAGGTTTGAATGAGTGGATTTTGAACAGCGTTTACGGGAGTAAATTCGGGAATGAGTGCGAGCAATGCGGCTTGGTAATGTTCAATGGCCTGATTGGTTTGGGTGGGTTGGGTTAAGTACAAATTACCGATACTGACCTGAATGCGTGCCAACTCTCGATGCCGGCTACCGTAGGCTTGTTCGGCAAGGGTTAGGGCTTGTTGATAATTTTGTAAAGCGGGGGCAAATTGATTTTGGTCGGCATATACTTCTCCCATGATATTATATACCGAAGCGGTGTAGTCGGGCGGCGTATCGGCTTGGGTCTTAAAGAGCGCGAGTGCTTGCCGGCAGTTTTGCAATGCTTGTTCGTATTGTTTTTGGTGCAGGTAGGTATCGGCTTGGTTGGTGGTAAAAATGGCTTTTTGCAAAGTATCAATGCCGGGCAATGAAATGGCTTGTTGGTAATGATAGAGTTCTTTGGGGTAGTCTTCCAAATAACGGTAAGCGATGGCCAAATCGCTGTGAACATTGGCGGCGGCAGCGTTTTCGGATAGCTTTAGGTTGAGTTGCAGTGCTTTTTGGAGATAGTCTATGGCTTTGTAATAATCCAACCGCCGCGAATAGATATTACCGGCATTCTTGTAAATTTGTGCACAAAGGGCATCTTGGCGTTGATTGGCTTCAAAGTTTTGGAGGGCGTTTTCGTAGGCAATCAAGGCTTGAGTATAATTTCCTGTTTTACTGTAAGATATACCCAAAAAAGCCATTAGTTTACCAATGCTTTTATGGTTGGGCGGAAGATATTTTTGAGCGGTATCGGTTTGTGCTTGCAGGTATTTGGTGGCTAGGGCGTGGTTGTTTTGTTTTCGGTAAATGCCCCGAACTTCTAACACACTTTGCTCCCATTTTTCCCAATTTTGCATTTGTTGATACTGGGTGGCGGCTTGCTGATAGCCCAATAAAGCACTATCCGGAAGGTTTTGTTTCAGCCATTCGGCCGCTCTATATAATAAGGTATCGGCCATGGTTTCGTTTGTTTGTGGTGAGGGCACAACACCAGCCCGATTGCCCAAAATCAGACAAACCGCAAACAGGATCATGCTAAAAAAAAACAAACGAACGTGCATGAATTTGATTTTTATGCGAAAAATATTAGCAAACAAAATTTAAAAAATTGCTACTTTTGCCAAACAAACAATAACTTTGCAATTAAGCGCAGCAGTTGACTGCACAAATACGGTTAATAGCTATACAATATCATGTCGCAAAAAAAGACAACAACCACAACGGGTAAAAAAACAACAACGAGCAGCAGCAGCACGGCCGGTGGTAGAAAAACCTCTACCTCGTCTGTGGCATTACGCAAGTTGAGGATAAATATCGGAAAATTTTTAAAAACGGAAGGGTTCCGCAAAGCGGCGGGCTTTTTCTTTTGGCTAATGGCGGCCTTTTTGTTTATCGCCCTGATTTCGTTTATCGTAAAAAGTTGGGGGAGTGATTACAGCTATGTTCAAGACATCACCTTAATCAACATCTTTACCGACAACCAAATACATACCGAAAACTGGTTAGGCAGATTGGGCAGCTACTTGTCGCATTTGTTTTTCTACCGCCTGTTCGGGCTATCTTCTTTTATATTGGTCGGCGTGTTGTTTTTGACCGGCAGAAAACTGATTTACAACCTCTACCAATTCTCCCTAGCAAAACTATACCGCGACAGCTTCATTTTGTTGGTCTTGGGATGCACCTTATTGGGGTTTCTGTTTTCCTACTTTACTTTTCCCTTTGGCGGTTGGTTGGGCAACTTTTTAGCCCAATGGCTGACTTCCTTTATGGGTTTTCCCGGCACCTTTATCTTTTTGGTTTTTTGCGTGGCGTTGGTGTTGATATTCATGTTCAATATGAGCATTCGCGTGCCGGCGTTTTCGGGCATCACGCTAAAGTTCCCTTGGTTAAGCCGTATATTTAAGACCGACACCCCCACAGCAACAGCGAGAGAAAGACGAAGACGCAACTTGCAAGATTCGATTTCAGATGAAGAAGATGAGGAGGGATTGACCGATGCTGAAGAGGAGGAACTCGAATATGAAACGGGTAAACAAATTCAACTCGATTTTGACCAACAGTTGCAAGCTAGAATTAACCGCCGAAGGAAATTACCCACCCCCGAACCCGGTGAACTGCTGATTGAAACCGTCCCGCCAGATAGAACCGAAACCAGCATCGAAAAGGAAGACCATACCAACGAAACCGAATCGGAAGAGTATGACCCTACCTTAGAACTCAGTAAATATGTGAAACCCGAAATTGACCTGTTGGACAAATACGGGCGCGACCTTCACGCTATTGAAATGCTTGCCGTCAGCCGCGAAGAGTTGGAGCGCAACAAAGAGCAAATCGTAGAAACGTTGCTGAATTACAATATAGAAATTACCAGCATTGTCGCGACCCCCGGCCCAACGGTTACTCTTTACGAAATAGTTCCTGCTCCGGGTGTACGCATCTCTCGCATTCGCAACTTGGAAGATGATATAGCCCTAAGCCTTGCAGCTTTGGGCATACGTATTATTGCCCCAATGCCGGGTAAAGGTACGATTGGGATTGAAGTGCCCAACCAAAACAAAGAAACGGTATCGTTGCGCTCGTTGATAGCTTCCGAAAAATTTCAGCAAACCAAGATGGTGTTGCCTATTGCATTGGGTAAAACCATTTCGGACGAAAACTTTATTGCCGATTTGTCCAAGATGCCGCACTTGCTTTTGGCAGGCTCTACGGGACAAGGTAAATCGGTTTGTTTGAACAGTATCCTTATCTCGCTGCTCTATAAAAAACATCCCGCCGAGTTGAAGTTTGTGATGATAGACCCCAAAAAGGTGGAGTTATCGCTTTACAATGTGATTGAAAAACATTTTTTGGCCAAACTCCCCGGCAGCGACGAGCCGATTATTACCGATACACAAAAGGTGATTCACACCCTCAATGCGCTTTGTATTGAAATGGACGAGCGATACAACTTGCTCAAAAAGGCTTATGTGCGAAACATTGCCGAATACAACCGCAAGTTTAAACAACGCAAACTAAATCCCGAAAAAGGACACCGGTTCTTACCTTATATCGTGTTGGTGATTGACGAATTTGCAGATTTGATCATGACCGCAGGTAAAGAGGTCGAAATGCCGTTGGCAAGGTTAGCACAACTCTCGCGAGCAGTAGGACTACACTTGGTCATTGCCACCCAAAGACCGACTGTGAACATCATTACCGGTACTATCAAAGCAAACTTCCCTGTTCGTGTGGCGTTTAGAGTAACTGCCAAAGTCGATTCCCGCACCATTTTAGACCAAGGCGGTGCCAACCAATTAATAGGCAGCGGGGATATGCTTTTATCTATCGGTGGCGATATTATCAGGTTGCAAGGCGCATTTGTGGATACTCACGAAGTGGAGCGCGTAGCCGAATTTATTGGTGAACAACAAGGTTATTCCGATGCCTTCCTACTGCCTGAATACCGGGACGAAGAAGACCACAGCGGCGGTAATAACGCCAATATCGTGTTCGACGATATGTTTGACGAAGCCGCTTATGTGGTCGTTCAACATCAACAAGGTTCCACTTCGCTCATTCAACGCCGCTTAAAACTTGGTTATAACCGCGCCGGACGCATCATGGATCAGTTAGAAGCGGCAGGTATTGTAGGGGCAAATGCAGGAAGCAAAGCCCGCGAAGTTTTGGTTTCCGATTTGTATGAATTAGACATTGTGTTGCAAGCCTTGCAGGCGGATAAGAAGCGAGTTTAACAGTTATGAATTGTGAATTGTGAATTGTGAATTGTGAATTGTGAATTGTGAGTTGTGAGTTGTGAATTTACGATTTGACATTGTTGTTTTTCTTGCAAAGACGCAAAGTGGGGAATTTGCGATTTTAGGAAGTAGGTGTTCATTTCCAATCGTTAATATTCAATCTTACACCTTACTCCTTACACCTTACCCCTATGGAAATACTCAATTTTGACAATCAGAAAAACGCAAATAAGCCTGCAAATTTCGGGCCTTTTAGGGCGAAAATGCACCAAATCATTTTTGAAGCGGAAACGCCTGCCGGTAAAACATTTGATGTGGTGCTGTTGCTCATGATTTTGTTGAGTACCATTGTACTGATGTTAGAAACCGTTCCGTCTCTGCAAGCTGAATGGGGTAGTTTCTTTTATAAAATGGAATGGGCAATTACCATCTTCTTTACCATCGAGTATATATGCCGATTGTATTGTGTTTATAAACCAATCCTCTATGCCAAGAGTTTTTTCGGCATCATTGATATTGTTTCCATCTTGCCGGTCTATCTCGATTTGATATTTCCGGGCGTACATTCGTTGTTAGTCATCAGAGGATTGCGTCTGCTCCGTATTTTTAGGATATTTAAGTTAGACACATTTTTAAATCAAGGCAATGTGATTATCGCTGCCTTGAAGGAAAGTTGGCCTAAAATGACCGTCTTTTTGTTCTTCATTATAGTGAGTGTTTGCATTTTTGGCTCCGTTCTTTACCTCATCGAACACACCATTAACCCACAGTTTGAAAGCATCCCGATAAGCATTTACTGGGCTATTGTTACCATTACCACTGTAGGATATGGCGATATTAGTCCCGTTACCGGTTTGGGTAAGTTTGTTGCTTCGGTCATTATGATTCTTGGTTATTCCATTATTGCCGTCCCTACGGGCATTGTAACTTCTGCCATTATTAATTCCAATAAATCTCATACCAGCATTAGCTGCAATAGCTGCGGCACTTATGGGCATGATGATGATGCCTCTTATTGTAAGTATTGTGGGGGAGTGTTGGAGTGATAGGGGGTGACCCAACCTTTCCTGTTTAGTATTGGTTTTTGTACAGCTCCTTCGGAGTTGGTTGTGGTATGCAGGGGTTTCTATAGATATTTAACATCTTCGAGGTTACTAAACATTCCCCCATAAAACCCCGATTCCAACATTGCAAAGACATTTTTCCTATAGGAAAAAACATTTTCCAATGTTGCGAAGACATTTTTCTTGTAAGAAAAATTATTTTCCAATGTTGCAAAGAAACTTTTCCTGTAGGAAAAATTATTTTCCAATGTTGCGAAGACATTTTTCTTGTAAGAAAAAACATTTTCCAATGTTGCAAAGAAACTTTTCCTGTAGGAAAAATTATTTTCCAATGTTGCGAAGACATTTTTCTTGTAAGAAAAAACATTTTCCAATGTTGCAAAGAAACTTTTCCTGTAGGAAAAATTATTTTCCAATGTTGCAAAGACATTTTTCTTGTAGGAAAAAACATTTTCCAATGTTGCAAAGAAACTTCTCCTTGTTGGAATCGCCGGTTTTAACCCCGTTAAAGTACCCTAAATTATCAGTCGCAACAACAATTTTAGCTCAAATTACTGCTTAAGTATTTGTCCTAAATTCGCTAAAACCCTTTGTAGGTAAGGCTTTTCATGTTTTGGAAAATCGGCAGTTTCCATTTCCCAACTCCGACTCCAACTCTTGTACAAATCTTCACACAGAGACACACATTTGTTGAAGCCCTTTCCAATGTTAGCTTCGGCCGCACGTCCTTAAAACACATCTGAGACTTAAAAAGGCGACTTTATCAGATAGCTTGTAATTGTTGGCAAGTAATATTGAAGTTGCCGGCGGCAATGACCTCGCAAAATTTACCGATGCAGGTTTTGATGTTTATGGCGGCCTCTTCAGTCTATGGACACTGCCGGCGTTGCCTACAACCTTCCCTTCTTACGGCAAATTAAGCTGTTAATGGGAAATTAGCAATGGGTAAAATGCAAGTGAAAACCGTAAATCGTAAAGTTTTTATAATCATGTCCCCCCTTCGGGGTTTTGTGTCTTTTTTGGGGTGTTTTCTACAATCATTTCACCCCTTCGGAGTTGAGTATCAGGTTATCCCAATCGTAAATCCAAGGTCTTTCGTCTAACGTCTAAAATCTCAAGTCCTAAATCCCCAATCGTAAATCATAAATATTATCCCCCCTCCACAGTCATTATTCGCCAAAAGTTGTTTATAGCATTACCTCTTCTCCACAAAATAGCTTTTAACATGAAAGTAGCAGTATGGGATACTTATGTTCCGTCCAAGAATGGCGATGTTCTGCATTTCGATATTATTGTTCCGATAGAAACCGGACAAGCACAAGTTTACCAATACGGGAAAACTTACCTGAACAACATACAGCAGCCGGACGCTGAATTGAACGCTGCCAAATGCCAAATGTGTCATGTAGAACAACCTACCGACACCATGCTACATGCTATCGCCCAACAAGGTTACTATATCTTGGAATTAGGACAAATACCGGCTCATTTGCCAACTAACCCCGGGCGGTCAGACCTTATTTTGCATCTTCGTGCCTACTACCCTGCATACCGGTTTGCCGATTTTAGTCAAAAAACCTTGGAAGAAATTCACCAAATTCACCAAAACCCACACCTTGAACATCAACCATAAACTAAGATTGTCAGCATCAACTCTAATCTGTTGCCCCTAATCAAAGTTTTGTTCATATCGTTTTTTTGCCTCAAAACCACCATATATCTTACCTCAAAATATAACTCACCAATGAACCTTACCGTAAAAAAAGTATTTACCGTTCTTAAAAACGCAGCTAAGTCTTGGTGGGACAAAGACCCGTTTAAAGAAAGTGCGGTCATTGCTTATTATGCAATTTTTTCGCTGCCCGGTTTAATGGTGGTGGTGGTAGTCCTTGCCGGTTATTTTTGGGGGCAGGAGGCAGTAAATAATCATTTGGCGAAGCAAATCACTTCTACTTTAGGGGCTGAAACTGCCGTGCAAATTCAAAACATTATCGCTACGGCGAGCGAGGCGAAAAACTCCGTTTTGGCAAGTATTCTTGGAGTCATTACTATAATTGTTGGCGCAACAGGAGTGTTTGCACAATTTCAAAAATCTATCAACACGATATGGGAAGTTAAAGTAGATGAAAACAAATCCGGAATTTGGAAAATAGTTAAAGTTCGATTGTTTTCTTTTGGGCTGATTGTTTCTATTGCGTTCATTCTCGTTGTTTCGTTGGTTGTTTCTGCAACTTTGGCTGCTTTTAGCAATTGGTTGGCGGGTTATTTTACAGAATCTTTCGTCATCGAACTGCAAATCATTAATTTCATTTTATCGCTGCTCACCCTCGCCCTGTTGTTTGCTTTTATGTTTAAGTTTTTTCCGGATGCAAAAATTCAATGGCGACATGTGTGGATAGGCTCAATCGTAACTGCCGTGCTGTTTGAGATGGGAAAATCGGGCTTGGCTCTATACTTTGGTAAAGCGAATCCGGGTACGGGATATGGTGCGGCAGGCTCGGTAATTTTAATCATGCTTTGGGTATCGTATTCTTCGATGATTGTTTTTTTTGGGGCAGAATTTACTCATGCTTTTGCCAAAATGTTTTCCGGCAAGGTTATCCCTTCTGAAATAGCGGTTGTAGATAAGCCCGTCAAAGTTGTTCCTAAAAGTTAAGTTTGGACAGCTACTTTTCTATTCACCTCCAAATTACTTGCTGTAAACTCATTGTGAAAGTTGTTCTGATTATCCATGCTTCGATAGCTGCCATTTTTTAACCTTTAAAAACAAAAACCAAATGAATATTACCTTAAAGAAGGTTCTTACAGTATTAAAAAACGCATCTAAGTCTTGGTGGGGCAAAGACCCGTTTAAAGAAAGTTCGGTCATTGCGTATTATGCTATTTTTTCGCTGCCCGGATTGTTGGTGGTGATTGTTACGCTTGCCGGCTATTTTTGGGGACAAGAGGCGGTTAACAATCATTTAGCGGAGCAAATTAGCACTACTATGGGTGCAGACACAGCGGAGCAAATTGAAAACATTATCGCTAAATCGAGCGAGGCAAAAAGCTCCGTTTTGGCAAGCATCTTCGGAATAATTACCATCTTGGTTGGCGCAACAGGGGTGTTTGCTCAGTTTCAAAAATCCATCAACACGATATGGGAGGTTAAAACAGACGAAACTAAATCGGGTATATGGAAAATACTAAAGATTCGCTTGTTTTCGTTCGGACTGATTGTTTCAATTTCATTTATTCTCATAGTTTCGTTAGTGGTATCGTCTGTTTTGGCGGCTTTTGCCACTTGGTTATCCGGCTATTTTTCAGATTCATTTGCTATAACGCTTCAAGTCGTAAATTATATTATATCTTTGTTAACCCTCGCTTTGCTGTTTGCGTTTATGTTCAGGGTTTTCCCTGATGCGAAAATACAATGGCGGCATGTTTGGATAGGCTCTTTGGTTACCGCTTTTTTGTTCGAGATTGGCAAGTTTGGCATGGCACTATACTTCGGTAAAGCCAATCCGGGTACGGGATATGGTGCGGCAGGCTCGGTAATTTTAATCATGCTTTGGGTTTCATATTCCTCGATGATTGTTTTCTATGGAGCGGAGTTTACCCATGCTTTTGCCAAAATGTTTTCAGGCAAGGTAATTCCTAGTGAAATAGCGGTTGTTGATAAGCCACCCAAAGTTGATTCGTAGTTAAAACTTTGGGCAATGTGTTTTGTTTTTTGGTAAGTTAACGGCGGGAGTTTGGGCAAAGACATCGGATGTCTCGAAGACATCCGATGTCTTAATTCAATATACTTCGCCTCAAAATAGTTATTCACCTCAAAACCACCGCAACAGATGATTTCCTACACCATTTCCAAAACAGAAGATGAAATTGCCGGCATTTTAGCATTGCAACAAGCAAACCTATCCGTTGTTTTGTCCCCATCCGAAATTCAATCTCAAGGGTTTGTAACGGTTACACATAGCCGCGAAGAATTGACCCGTCTCAACGACATCGAAAACCATATCATTGCCAAAGACGGCGACAAATTGATTGGGTATGTTTTGGCAATGACCAAAGTCTCTGCATCAGCCTTACCCGTTCTTGTGCCTATGTTTGAGGTGTTTGACGAAATATCCTATCGCAAAAAACAGGTTTCTGCCTACCACTATCTCGTTGTCGGTCAGGTTTGCATTGACAAACAATATCGTGGGCAGGGGATTTTTGACCAAATTTACGAAGCGTACAAAAATCGTTTTAAGGACAAATACGATTTCGCCATTACCGAAATTGCGGTCAAAAACCTCCGTTCCCAAAGGGCGCATCAACGCATAGGTTTTGAAGAAATACACCGTTATTTAGCCCCCGACCAAACCGAATGGAGCATTGTGTTGTGGGACTGGAATAAGTAGCGGGCAAAATAAAACAGCCACTATTGAAAACCAACAGTGGCTGCAACCAAACTTTAATTAACGTATATTTTTCAAATTTGCCCTTCAGCCTTTGACTATATTGCCTTTTCACATTTCACAATTCACAATTCACAATTCACTTATCCCTTACTCCTTACTACTTTTTATACATCGCCCATTGATATGCTTTTTCGTAAAAGCGGTATAGGCTGCTCCAATCAAATTCGGCAGCTACGTTTTCCGATTGATTGCGTTGGGCTATCCGTTCGCGGCGAGATTTTTGAACGAAGGTAAACATCTTAAAAGCCAAATCATTTGCCGAGTCGTCAAATCGTTTATCAAAACGCTGTACCACATAAATGCCTTTGTTGACGTAGTTCTCGATGTTTTTCAACACAAAATCACCAAAACCTGCCAAATCGCTTGTTACTGCCGGCACCCCGCTTGCCAATGCTTCTAAGGGCGTATATCCCCACGGTTCGTAATAGCTTGGGAAAACTCCTAGATGACAACCGCGTACAAACTGCGTATAATCCATGCCAAACAAGGGGCTGGTGGAAGTGATAAAGTCGGGATGGTAAACCACTTTTACCGGGTCGTCCGGTTTGTTATACAACCCTTCGCGGCGGATAAAATTGATGATGGGGTCGGCGTTATCGTTCTTTAAGGTATGGGTAACGACTATGGGCAGTTGGTCGGTTTTCCAAGCCTGTACACTACGGCGCAATCTTAGCCTCCAATACTCGTCGATAAACTCGTTCAGGGCGGGTAGTTTGGGGTTGGTTCCGGCGGCAACTTCAAAAAACAACCGCTCTCCGACTTGCTTGGTAATGGAATCGCAGGTTTGTTTGATTTCTTCCAATAATGCCCTTGATTGCAAAACCATGGGGTTGATGGAATGGTAAGGTTGTTTGGTTACGATAAACATCACCACCGTTTTGTTGACGCGGTAACGTTTCATTAGGTAGTTGAGCCGTTTGATGGCTTCTAAGGTGAGGTCATATCCTTTATTGACATACTCAAAACGGCCAGAGGTAAAGAAGTATAGCGTTTCGTTGAGGTCGAATTTGTAGTTTTGGAAAAAATGCCCCATGACAAATTGGTTAATCTTGTCCTTATATTCCTTGTGCAAGACTTGGAACTCGTGCAGGGCTTCATATCTTTCGATATTCAATCCGTTGGGCGTAACCACATCGGGCTTACGTCCGAGGAAATACATACATTCCCTTCCGGTAATATCGCTGACGGTGGTAAACGCATCGGCAGAAAGGGCGGCTATTCTTTCAATGCCTGCGGGACCTTCCACACCAAACTTTGCAGCTTCCCTTTGCCAATTATAGAGCGGGAGGTTTTGGTAAAAATTATCATCTCCCCCGCAAAGGTAGCGTCCAAGTTGGGTGGCGTGGGTGGTAAAAACGATTTTTACCGGCATGTTCATCTTCCGCATATCGGGAATGGGTGTGGCGGCCATCCATTCGTGAAAATGGGCTATGATTGGGTTTTGCGTAGCATCCACCTGCATGACCAATCGCTTAAAAAATTCGAGCATGGCATGACCAAAGGCCATGACCCCATTCACCAAATCGCTTTGTTCCGGTAAAGGGATGCGATGGGCTTTCCAAAATTCATACCGTATTTGATTCAGTTTTGCCCCGATGGGTGCAAGGTTAAACAGCACCACTTTAGGTCGTCCGGTTATTAACCAATGTCCGTAATGCACCTCGTACCCTGCTTGTCGCATCAATTGTACCGTCCGTCCGATGGGGTCGTTCAAATCTGTTGTCGGTTCAAATTCCGCCAAAGCATGTTGGCGAACGTAAGGCCCTAACAATAAATACCTGCTTCCCCACTTTTGGACGGCTGCCGGCACTTTACTTCTCAAAACCGTATAAATCCCTCCGACCTGATTGCATACTTCCCAAGCAGATTCGACCAATAAGGGCATTTTGTTGTCAATATTCATAAGTTGGTTGTTTATAAAAGGTTGATGTTGCTGCCGTTTAATTCCGCAAGTCTGTTGTCAATATTGGTATTACCCGCCAAAGCAAGAGAATATAATCGGTAAAAACAAGCCTCCCAAGACATTCATTGAGCGTGTCATTAAAAGAGCGCGAGCAAATTTACTTATTTCTCCGAATATCAAGCCTTATCCGGTATTTTCTATCGTTTTTTAAAACGTTTTCTCAATGTTACTTAAAATCTGCGTACATCCGCGTACTATGAAAAAATAGAACGCGGATGACGCGAATTTTCAAACGCGGATATAACGGATTTTTCTTTGTTACTTAAAAATCTGCGTTCATCTGCGTTGCTTGCATCCGTGTCATCCGCGTTCTAACAAAGAATAGAACGTGGATTTTCCTTTGCTACTTAAAAATCTGTGCGCATCCGCGTACCATGAAAGAATAGAACGCGGATGACGCGGATTTTCAAACGCGGATAAAACGGATTTTTCTTTGTTGATCAAAAATCTGTGTGCATCTGCGTTGCTTGCATCTGTGTCATCCGCGTTCTAAGAAAGAACAGAATGTGGATTTTCCTTTGTTACTTAAAAATCTGTGTACATCCGCGTTGCTTGCATCCGTGTCATCCGCGTTCTAAAAAAGAATAGAACGTGGATTTTCCTTTGTTACTTAAAAATCTGCGTTCATCCGCGTTGCTTGCATCCGCGTCATCCGCGTTCTAAAAAAGAATAGAATGCTAACATACACAAAATACCATTGGAAAATCAAATGCGGTAAACCACAAACAGGTCATTTCACAGAATTTCATCCAGCGATACCGCATTACTGATAATCTCTTTAAAATAATCGTAAGTAACTTTCATCCCTTCTTGCCGCGAGACGGTAGGATTCCAGTTTAGGATTTTGCGGGCTTTGGTGATGTCGGGTTGACGTTGTTTGGGGTCGTCTGTGGGAAGGGGATGGTAGATGATTTTGGAAGGAGAGCCGGTAAAGTTGACGATTTCGTGCGCAAGCTGTAAGATGGGGATTTCTTCGGGATTGCCGATATTTACGGGCAGGTGGTAATCGCTCAGGAGCAAGCGATAGATGCCTTCGATTAAATCGCTGACGTAACAAAAGGAACGGGTTTGGCTGCCATCGCCAAAAACACTGATGTCCTCTCCCGCTATGGCTTGTCTGAAAAACGTGGGTAAAGCGCGTCCGTCGTTGAGGCGCATACGAGGGCCGTAAGTATTGAAAATGCGCACAATTCGGGTTTCTAATCCATGAAAATTGTGATAAGCCATCGTCAAGGCTTCCTGAAACCGTTTGGCTTCGTCATACACCCCGCGAGGGCCGATGGGGTTTACATTCCCCCAATATTCTTCGGGTTGAGGGTGAACGGTGGGGTCGCCATAAATTTCGGAAGTGGAGGCCACCAAGATGCGGGCTTTTTTTGCCAATGCCAATCCGAGTAAATTATGTGTGCCCAATGAACCTACTTTCATGGTTTGAATGGGCATTTTGAGGTAATCAATCGGACTTGCAGGCGATGCAAAATGGAGGATATAGTCCAACCTACCCGGTACGTGAACAAATCTGCTGACATCGTGATGGTAAAACTGAAAGTTTTGAAGCGGAAACAAGTGTTCGATATTGCGGAGTTTACCTGTGAGCAGATTGTCCATCGCAATCACCTCGTAGTCCTTATCGATAAACTTATCGCAGAGGTGAGAGCCTAAAAAACCGGCAGCACCGGTAATGAGTATGCGTGGCATAGGGATTTGGGTCAATAGTTGATAAAAGAATGGATACTGGATGTGGTCTTCTTACGGTTGAATGGTTTCTCGTCCGATGCTTTGATAGTAAAAGCCCTCCTCTTTAATATGTTCTAAGTTGTAGAGGTTTCGTCCGTCAAAAATAACGGGTTGTTTGAGCAGGGTTTTCATTTGCCCAAAATTGGGAGTTCGGAATATTTGCCACTCGGTAGCAATGATAAGGGCATCGGCGTTGTTTAGGGCACTATATTGGTCGGTTGCGTAGGTAATGGTATTGCCCAGTACCTGTTGGGTGGTTTCAACCGCTTCGGGGTCATAAGCACTGACGGTAGCTCCTTCGGCAAGTAGTTGGGCGATGGTTATTAGAGCGGGGGCTTCCCGAACATCGTCTGTATTGGGTTTGAATGCCAGCCCCCAAACTGCAAAATGTTTACCTTGTAATTGGTAGTTGTAATAGGCTTTTATTTTGGGCAACAGGCTTAACCGTTGGTGATGGTTTACATTTAAAACGGCATTCAGGATTTTGAAATCATAGTCATTTTGCCGCGCAATTTGCACCAATGCCGAAACATCTTTGGGGAAACAACTGCCTCCATAACCGATGCCCGGAAACAAAAACCGTTTACCGATACGGCTATCCGACCCAATGCCCAATCGAACCATGTCCACATCTGCCCCAACAACCTCGCACAAGTTTGCTATTTCGTTCATAAAGCTAATGCGGGTAGCGAGGTAGGAGTTGGCGGCATATTTGGTCATTTCCGATGAACGCTCGTTCATAATATAGATTGGGTTGCCCTGCCTGACAAAAGGTTCGTATAGTTGGGTCATCAATTGCCGGGCTTGGGTTGAAGTGGTGCCGATAACGATACGATCGGGTTTCATAAAATCTTCCACCGCCATTCCTTCACGCAAAAACTCGGGGTTTGAAACCACATCAAAAGGATATTTGGCATGTTGGGCAATAGCAGCGTGAACCTTTTCGGCAGTTCCGACAGGTACGGTGCTTTTGTTGACCACCACTTTGTATTCATTCAGCAAGTTGCCAAGTTGAGCCGCAACGCCCAATACATAAGACAAATCGGCAGAACCATCTTCACCGGGAGGCGTGGGAAGAGCCAGAAAAATAATCTGCGAAGCCTCGACCGCCTGTTTCAAATCGGTGGTAAAGAGCAAACGTTTTTGACTAATATTTCGCTCAAACAACTGTTCTAAACCGGGTTCAAAAATCGTGATTTGACCCGATTGAAGTTTTTTCACCTTCCGCTCGTCAATATCCACACAAATCACTTTATTGCCCATTTCGGCAAAACAAGTGCCACTGACTAAACCTACATAACCGGAACCTATGACAGCAATATTCATTGATTAGAAGCTATTTAATGTTGAATTTGAAGAAAAAAATTAAGACGTAAGATAATAGACGTAAGACATTAGACATAAGACGTAAGACAATAGATGAGAACTTAGATAATTATTTTTCGCTTTTCGATAGATGTTTTGCGCATTTAGATAATTATTTTTAGCTTTTCGATAGACGTTTTGGGCATTTAGATAATTATTTTTAGCTTTTCGATAGACGTTTTGGGCATTTAGATAATTATTTTTAGCTTTTCGACAGACGTTTTGGGCATTTAGATAATCATTTCAAGCATTTCGACAGATGTTTTGGGCAAAAATCATACCTGTTTTACTTTGAAACTAAATCCAAAAGCGTTTGGGAGATATATTCCAATTGGTCTTCGTTCATTTCGGTATGAATGGGAAGAGATATTACCTGTTGTGCCAAGTGTTCCGTCACCGGTAAACTACCTTTGGGATAGCCATATCCATGATAAGCCTGTTGTAAGTGAATGGGGATGGGGTAATAAATCATGGTCGGAATGCCTCTGTCTTGAAGTGCCTGTTTCAGTTCATCGCGATTGCCTGTCACACAAAGGGTGTATTGGTGAAAAACATGGGTGGAGTAAGGCGCGCGATAAGGGGTAATGATGTTCTCACATCCTTTAAAAGCATTGTCATAATAATCGGCCACCTGAATGCGACTTTGATTGTAGTCGTCCAATTTTTTCAATTTGGCACTCAACACCACTGCTTGCAAGGCATCTAACCGCGAATTAACCCCAATAACCGATGAATCGTATTTGGTGCGTTGTCCGTGATTGGCAATGAGTCGAATTTTTTCGGCAAGCAAATCATCGTTGGTAAAAATTGCTCCGCCATCGCCATAACAACCGAGATTTTTGGAGGGATAAAAAGAGGTGCAGCCGATATGTCCGATGGTTCCAGTTTTTTGTGTCGTACCGTTTGAAAAACGGTAATCGGCACCGATGGCTTGGGCATTATCTTCGATGATATAAAGCCCATGTTTTTGTGCAATTTGGAGTAATTTTTCCATATTGGCACTTTGTCCGTAAAGATGAACGGGCATGATGCAGCGGGTACGTAGGGTAATTGCTTTTTCTACGGCTGCGATGTCAATGGTAAAAGTATCGGGTTGGACATCTACAAAGACAGGAGTCAATCCCAACAAAGCAATCGCTTCAGCAGTTGCGACAAAGGTATGAGAGGCGGTAATGACCTCATCACCGGGCTTTAAATCAAGAGCCATCATGGCAATCATCAGAGCATCGGTGCCGTTTCCGCATCCGATAACATGGTTAACGTCTAAATAACTGGCAAGAGATTGGCAAAAATCATTGACCGCAGGACCACCCACAAAGGCACAGGTTTCTATAATTCGTGCCATACTGCTGTCTATTTCGTCTTTTATTTTAAGATACTGACCGGCAAGGTCAACCATTTGGATTTTTGTTTGTGCTATCATAATGTATCAGCTAACTGAGTTTGATTTAATTTTGAGATGATTGGTGATGGCTTCCTCCCAATAAAATAAATAGGTAACAATTATTTACTTTGGAAATGAGTTTATTGAAAAGAGAAACATTTTTGAAATTTTGCGCAAAGGTAATGATAATTTGGGGAGATAAAGGGTTGCATTCATCGCTCTCGAAAACGACTGTTAAGTGTTTATCAAAAAAAACAGCGTTTACCAATTACCTTTGCCCTTAAATAAATGTCTTAAACAATTGTATGTATCTTTTTCTTTTATGGGCAATAAATAAGCAACAGCAATTGAGGGAAAGCAAAAACGACAAAACGACAAATAATTTTAACATTAGTAAAATCAAACAAACCAAATGAAACAATTAGCAATTTTGTTATCAATTGCGGCATTACTTACTTTAGGAGGATGTGAAGCAGCCAAACAAATTATTAAGGAAGTTGAAAATAATGCCGGCAACACAGCAGTTACGGAAAAGGATGTGATTATGGGTTTGAAACAGGCACTCGAATTTGGTATCGGCAATGGTTCCGATTTGGTGTCAAAAGCAGACGGGTATTTTAAAAACACAAAAATTAAAATCCCCTTTCCGCCCGAAGCCAAAAAAGTGGAAACCACCTTGCGCGACATAGGATTGGGCAGCGAAATTGATAAAGTAGTGCTCAGTTTGAACCGTGCCGCCGAAGATGCCGCCAAAGGTGCGAAACCCATTTTTATCAGTGCCATCAAACAAATGACCATTAAAGATGCCATGAACATCTTGAAGGGCACAGACAATGCAGCGACCGAATATCTCAGAAAAACAACTTCCAACGACTTGCGAACTGCCTTTCAGCCGGTAATTAAAAACTCGCTCGATAAAGTAGCCGCTACTAAATATTGGAACGATGTGATAACACGTTACAACAAAATCCCTTTGGTACAAAAGGTTAATCCCGATTTGGGGGCTTTTGTAACCGAAAAAGCATTAGACGGTTTGTTTTATGTCGTTGCTCAGGAAGAAGCCAAAATCAGAAAAGACCCATTGGCAAGGGTTACGGAACTACTGAAAAAAGTGTTTAAATTACAAGACTAAGCAGTTTTTAGACATGAGATTTTAGACTTTAGACGTATGAGGCTCTGCGAAACGCAGCGGCAGAAAAACGCTTCCCCCAGCTTCCCCGAAAATGCAACTAAGTCTGCAATCTTCGGGGAAGTTTCTTTTTTTACCCGCATCTGTGAAAACAAGAACTAAATTCTTTGTTGTATAATAGCAATAAGTAACTACCTTTATCATTCATTTATATGCTCACACAATAACTGACGACAACTATGAGTACCGAAAAAAACCAAAAATCATTCATTGAAACGATTATTGAGTTTATCAAAAATCTGTTTTCGGGTTTGTTCCCTCCTGATAAAGAAGAAAAAAAGGATTCGCCCATCCCCCCAAAATCGGATGATGAAGTTAATAACGAAACCGCTGAAAATGTTACCAAAAATGGTGATAAAGAAAGCCCACAAGCCAACATTGACCCCGAAATGGGGGAAGCGACTTTCAGATACGGCAATACCGTCATTACCATAACCAAAAGCAAGAAATACGTAGCCGTTCAAACAAGCGAAGACCGCAGCCTGTTTGGTGCCATGCCGCTCACCAGACGTTTGTCGAAACGGACATTGAAAGAAGAAACCATTCCATTAGGTTTGTTTGAACTGATTGAAGCCGAAGACCAACGCCCCGATGCGGTAAACGATGCGTTGGATGAATTGCGCAGCATTCCTACGGTTAATATGGGAACTCATGTTTACCACAATACCTCTGTTCGCGATGATATGCCCCTCATTCCGACCGGTCAATTGTATGTGGTTTTCAAATCCGATGTCATTTTAAGTAGGCGAGAGGCATTACTCAACAGCCTTTTTCTTAACATCATTGACGACAGAGGTGAAAATAAAATGTTGGTGGAAGTAACAAAAAACTCTCCCAACCCTATAAAAGTAACGGTAACCCTCCAAAACTCAGGGCTTGTAGAAGTGGCTGAACCTGAAATGCAAGCCCCCATGAACTTTGCATCGTTTATACTCCCTGCCGATTCTATGTTAAAAGACCAATGGCATTTACAAAACAAAGGTCAACACGGAAGTTGGACAGCAACCGCTTTTAAAGCAGGTGCCGATGCCAAAGTTGTTGAAGCGTGGAATTGGTTAAAAAGTACCGGAACAGATAGTATTACCGTAGCGGTGATAGACAGTGGCTTTGACCTCTCTCACCCTGATTTAAAAGGCAACGGGAATAAAATTGTATCGCCTTGGGATTTTGATACCGATACACCCGATGTTTCTCCGCGTGTTGGCGATTGGCATGGCACGCCTTGTGCCGGTGTTGCAGTGGGTGCTGCCAATGGAATGGGAATTGTAGGGGCAGCCCCTAATGCTAAACTCATGCCCTTGCGCTCGGTCGCTATTTCGGATTCTTATATCGAACGGATGTTTAACCATGCGATGTTAAACGGTGCCGATGTCATCAGCAATAGTTGGGGAGCAGCCTCTCCGGGCTTCACTTTATCAACCCGAATGTTGGAGGCCCTTCGCAAAGCTGCCACGCAAGGCAGGAATGGTAAAGGTTGTGTGATTGTTTTTGCATCAGGAAACAGCAATGTCAGTATCAGCAATGCCACTAATCCCGATGCGGTGATGGGATTTGCCACCCACCCCAATATCATTTCCGTTTCGGCCTCTAACAGCCGCGATGAGCGTTCTTCTTATTCTAACTATGGCACTCAAATATCGGTTTGCGCACCTTCAAACGGTTCCGGCGGGGCAGGTATCCTAACCGCCGATGTTGGTGGTACAATGGTTTTGCCAAGTGGGTCAGTGATTGAAAAAGGATATGACCCGGGAGATTATACACCGGGCTTTGGCGGCACATCGAGTGCTTGTCCTTTAGTAGCGGGTGTTTGCGCACTTATCCTTTCGGCAAATCCTTCGCTGACGGCAGCACAGGTTAAATCGATTCTCGAAAAAACAGCCGATAAAATCGGAAGTACCAATGACTACAATAGTAAAGGGCACTCTATTTACTTTGGTTATGGCAGAATTAACACCTTAAAAGCCGTTCAAATGGCTAAGGACGGACAGGTTTCAAATGTTACCCCTGCCCCAATTCCTCCTCCTCCTCCCCCACCACCAACGCCCACTCCTACCCCAACTCCTACTCCCACCCCTCCCGATACCACTCCAACTAAACCGGTTGAAATTATAGACCTTGCTTTTGAAAGTTTAGCGGGTGCTACATTAACTGCTGAACACGAAGAACACGTTTATAAATTGTTCATTTCCAATACCCTTGACATCAAGTTAGATTCTCCAATAGGCGATACCAATGCAGATTTCGACTTGTATGTTCGCAAAAACGCATTACCCGAACCTGCGAAACGATTATATGACGATAGCAGCGTAACAGAGGGTAGTAATGAACATATTTCATTGTCCAATGTGGCAGGTACTTATATCGTAATGATTAGGGCATATCAAGGCAGCGGAGCTTACAATTTGGGAGTTGCTTTTGATAAACCTGCCTTTGAAGCCGATACAAGGTTGATTACCCTTTCAGCAAATACGGGCGGCATTTTGCGCAAAACAGTTATGCCCGAAATCGGTTTTAGAGTAAACACGAACAAAAAACTAACCTTTACCCTAAAAGGGGAAGACGGAACCAATATTGACCTGTATGTCAAAAGAGGAGGTCGCCCGAAATGGAACGATTATGACGGTCGCGGAATAAAAGACGGTGCAGATGAAAAAGTGGAGATTGACAACCCACAACCCGGAACCTATTATGTTCTTGTACGTTCCGAAAAAGGTTCGGGCTACTACAATTTGTGGGTGAATTTAGTTTAATGGGCGGTAATGCTTCAATGGGAGTAGTTTTATCAACAAGGTCAATTCACGCTAATTAGGTATCAACAAAAAACTAATCTCATTTTATATGGTTGGTAATGTTTAAAAAACAAGCTCTTTGCCAACTACATGCCAACAATGTACGTTGTAGTTGATAATGTGAGGTAAAACGCCAAAATGTATTACCTTGTATTGAATTGTTCCATTAAACTGAGTTATATCAGTCGTATCATAATAACCATTTGCCAAAGGCGTTATTTCACTTATGAATAGATTATCCTTTCGCTCCCTTTGCATAGCTTTCATTTCTTTGTTGTTTGTGCTTCCGCTTTTTGCTACTCATAACCGGGCAGGAGAAATTTCTTTTGTCAGTGCCCCCCTCCCGGGACAACCTTACCGCTATATTTTTACTGTAACTACATACACCAAAATTTCCGGAGGCGGCGCAAGCAATGCCGACCGAGATACATTAGATGTCAGTTTTGGTGACGGAGCGACCGGTAAAGCTCCCAGAATAAACGGCGGAGGAAATGGAGTGCCCATCGGAAACAATATTAAGCACAATATTTACGAGATTTCACACAGCTATTCCGCGCCGTTTAATTATGTCTTTTCGATGCAGGACCCGAACCGGATTGATGAAATCATCAATATTCAGTTAGGCAATTCAGTTGATATCCCCTTTTTTATCGAAGACACCATTTTTTTCCGCGACCCACAATTTTTTGGATTCAATAGTTCTCCCATATTGTTACAACCGCCTATTGATTTTGCCAATGTTGGTTATACCTTTATCCATAATCCGAATGCTTTTGACCCCGATGGCGATAGCCTGCATTTTCAATTGATACCTCCTAAGCAAAACCCGTTTAATGATGTCCCTTTTTATCAATATCCAAACGAAATTCAGCCCGGCCCCAACAATAACCTATCCCTAAACCCGCAAACAGGAGAACTGATTTGGAACTCCCCTCAACGTGCGGGGATTTACAACATTGCTATTTTAATTACCGAGTACCGTAATGGCGTTAAAATGGGAAGCATGGTAAGGGACATGCAGATTATTGTTGACGATAAGCCCAATAAACCCCCTATTTTACCCCCTATCAACGATACTTGTATTGTAGTCGGTGAAATGCTCCAATTTAATATCTCGGCAACCGATCCCGATGTGCCGGCACAGTTAATTACTCTTACCGGCTATGGCGGTCCTTTTCAAGCTGCAGTAAGCCCTGCACAACTCATATCTACTCCGGGATTAGGTATTGTTAACGGTACATTTATGTGGCAAACGACTTGTGAGCATATTTACAGCCAAGCCTATACCGTAGTCATAAAAGCCGAAGACAATTTTACTTCTTCGGGTGTTCCTTTACCGCTTGCCGATTTGGAAACATGGCTGATTACGGTTGTCGCTCCACCGCCGCTTAATTTGTCTGCCCAAGTAATTGCCAATAGTGTAAAATTGAATTGGGACTTTTACCAATGCCAATTAAGTCCAAAATTCAGAGGTTTTTCAGTTTGGCGAAGCATTGGTTGCGATTCTTTAGAGTTCGACCGGTGTACTAGAGGACTTAACGGTACCTCCTATCAAAAAATAGCAGAAGGCATCATGGCTAATACTTATACCGATAATACTCCGGTAAAAGGACTCTTGTATTCCTATCGAGTGGTAGCCGAGTTTGCCGATGCCTTTACCAACTCCACACCACCCAACCCCTTAAACGTTGCTTCGGGAAGGGCTTCCGATAATGTTTGTGTTGAATTACCCAAAAATGCACCAATCATCACCAATGTCAGCATTGAACAAACACAATCCACAAACGGGCAAATTTATATTGCTTGGACAAAGCCCAATGCCATAGCGTTAGATACGCTGATTAATCCTCCCCCATACCGATATGAACTTTACCGCGCTCAAGGTTTTACCGGTGTCAATTATACCCTAGTTCAAACTTGGAACTACGCTTCCTTTGCTCAAGCCAACGATACAACTTACTTAGACCAAGTAACCGAAATCAATACTGTTGGCAACCCTTATCACTACAAAGTGGCTTTTTACGCAAGTAATCAATTAGTAGATGAATCCGAAGCTGCTTCATCGGTATATCTAAGCACATTACCTTCAGACAACCAACTTGAGCTCAGTTGGGATTTTAATGTGCCTTGGTTAAATACTTCCTACAATATTTTTCGAGAAACAGAAACGGGCACTTATATCAATATAGGAACCACCACCACCAAAGAGTTTACCGATTCCCAACTTCAGAACGGAAAAGAATACTGTTACTACATAGAGGCAATAGGCACTTATGCCAATCCTGCAATGCCCGAACCTTTGATAAACCTTTCTCAAAAAAAATGCGGAATACCTGTTGATACCATACCGCCATGTCCGCCTATTTTGTCTGTTACCAATTATTGCGAATCGGGCGAACCGAATATTCCCGAAATACTTTCTAATCTGCTTCAATGGACGAACAACAATCAAAATAACTGTGCGGACGATGTGGTGGGATACAATGTTTATTTCTCCCCACCTTTAAGCCCGGACTACGAACTGATTGCTACTGTTGACGGAGTTGACCAAACTTTTTTTGAACATGTTTTAAACAATTCACTTGCAGGTTGCTATGCTGTGGCAGCAATAGATTCGTTCAACAATCAAAGTGCGTTTAGCAATATTGTTTGTTTGAAAAACTGTGTGGAATTTGAATTGCCAAACGTCTTTACACCCAACGATGACGGTGCGAATGATTTGTTTGTGCCTCGCAAATCCCGTTTTGTCAGCAGTATTGATTTCAAAGTATTCAACCGATGGGGCAGTTTGGTTTACGAAACTTCAAATCCAAATATTGAATGGAACGGAACTGACCAAAAATCCGGTAAAATGCTGGTAGAAGGTGTGTATTATTATACCTGTGAAGTGTTTGAACAAACCGTTGAAGGCGGAGAAATCATCAATCAATCACTAAGCGGGTTTATACATCTCATACTCGGAAAACAGTAGGCAGGGTAAAAGTAACCCATCAATCAATTACAAAGTAGATTGCAAAAGCATCGGTTGATTTAAAACTCCGAACGGATTTTCAAAAATACCTCAGCATTGTCAAGGTATTTGTCAATCCGATTTGGTGTAACCGCCCTTATTTGTAAAGGAAGTCCCATATTTCGGACATGTGTAACTCTATTCGCCGGTCGTCATTCCCATAAGCTACTATAAAGGTATCCTTATACCCCCTTTCCTTTAAATCTGTTTCTGCATAAGTTGCCTGTTCGTAACTATTAAACTTTCCAACAGAATAGCGATACAATCCTGTCGGTGAAATATCTATTTTAACCTCCTCTCCGGCCACATTATTAAAGAAAGAATCTTTTTCGGAAAGTGGGGTATTGTATGAACCGATTTGCAATTTGAAGTAAATCTGACCTCGGGTATAACCATTTAAAGTGGCAACCGTTTCTTCAACCGGCGGAACAATCTCGGTACTTGTTCTAACCTTGGCTTTCTTTGCTTGTGCTTTTTTACTGTTTTTACAACCCGCCTGACCAATCATCAGTAAGATACAAAGTACCAAAAAAATTTGTTTATAAGTAGCATTCATATCCATCCATTTAGTTGAAGTTAAGTATAGGTACAGGACAAAAGTAAATGATAATTTTTAAATTTGGACAGTTTTGAGAAAACAATTGGCATGGTTTAGAGAAACTGTACTGTTATTCCGGATAAACATCCATACAATTAGTGTTTATTGCATTACTCTAACTTGGATTTACCGTTCAAATTCTTTAAATTTTTGCAAAAACCATCCGCCTAAACTGGGTTTATATTCCAACTCTTTATAGTAAGACTGTAATTTTTCTAAACTTTTTTTATTATAGGGCTTCTCTTTAATACTAACCAATCGAACAAATACTTTGTATGACGAATTCAATGCGCTAAATAACTTCTCATCAAGTCCTTTGTTTTTGATGTAATGCCTGAAACTATCGAGATAAGACTTAACAAGTTCATATTCCCCTTTTTCAAAAAAAACCATTAATTGTAACTGCTTGTAAGTTAATTTAAGAATGCCCAATAGGGCAATATCCGTTTTAATAAGACAGTCTATACACTTATCGAAGTCCTTTTTTAAAAAATATAAATTTGCCAATGTGAAATTCAGTATCGTCTTTTTCACATCCGGAGAAAGGAACTCCGAATATTTGTTAATAAATTCTTCTGCTTCCTCAGTTTTTCTGCGTTTCATCAACTCTATCGCTCCATTATAGAAAGTTGCGGACGATATATTTCCGTTGTATTTCAACTCTAATTCTAATCCTATTGATTTCCAAAGACTATAATCATCTGATACCATCAATGTCTTATTTTTGAGTCCTTCAACAAGCAAAAAATGGAACAATGCTTGAATGCACTTGTATTGTATCGTATAATGCAAAAAGTGTCTTTTTTCAAGTGTAAAACTCTTTAACTCATTATAGTCTTCCATTCTTTTACCTGTTTTTAAGTTGTAGATTTTTTCTAAGGCTATGATTAACAAGTCCGTTTTAGGGAATGGGAATTCTTTAATTGTTGATAGTAATTGTCGAAAAACTGATTTTGACTCAGGCAAGTTGCGATTCTCTTCCAACTCGTTTGCTAATATAATCGTGACGACATATAACCATCTCAACCAATTCTCCATCACTATTTGCGCACTGGTTAATTCGTTCCCGTAAAATACTTCGTTTTTTTCTTTGCTTTGAAATGCCAAAAAACTCATATGATAGGTAAGCCAAAGGCCGTTTTCATTTTTATTCTTCTCGCTTTTTAAGAATTTTCCAACTGCTTGAAACTCATAAGTCAGACTATCCGGCATATTCCTTTTATATAACGTGCTGACCAACAAGCGAGATTTTTCCAAAGGTTCTTGGTTTATATAATTGATAACAAGGTAATCCTCTACCACCTCTACCAAATAGGACATGACATCTCTTATCCGTTGACTGTTAAAATTTTCTTGTGGGTAAAGGGCTTCACTGATACTCGTATCGTTTACTTTATGGTTGTTATATTCGGGATGATGAGGTAACAGAAAGTCAAACAACTCAATCGTTTTACCGTGTTTTAAAAAATAAGGAGAGATAACCAACTTCCTTAACTGTTTCATCTCTTTAAGAGTCAATGACTTAAGCAATTCAAATAGTTTATGTTTTTGCATAAATATACTTTATTGACTTGAAGGTTTGGTTCAATAGATAAATTCATCGGTTATCCTGTATCCTGCATTTTAACGGTAAAAATGGAACAAGGACATTTCCAAATCTCGACAGTAAGTTAACAGTTTATTTTGGGAGTAACAATTTTGCACATAGGGTTGCCCTTATCTTGAAAATAATACCGGTTGACCGAATTGTTTTCAGCAGTTCCCAAGTATCATAAAATAGCTATTGTCGCAATATTACGCAAGTTCTTCAGAAGAACCAAATCCGAATAGATTTATTTCCGATTTGTTTTTGGCAGGGTGAAATAGTTCCCCAAAACCCCCGAATTTGCAATCATGAGTTGCAATTATTGGAATATGAAACCCGAAATAGTGGTCTAAAAACGCCATTTTGTTGACTTTTTGTCGAAAATAAAGACCTTTTTACCGAGTTTAAAGGTCTTTGTTTGAAAATAAAGACCTTTAAATTGCTTCCGAAGTCCTTTTTTCAAAATTAAAGACCAATTTTCCCCTTCCAAAGTCCTCTTTTCAAAAATAAAGACCTTTTTGTTGCTTCTAAAGTCCTTTTTTTCAAAAATAAAGACCAATTTTCCCCATTCAAAGACCTTTTTGTGGGAGAAAAAGACCTTTATTTCGGCTTAATTGTTAACAATTTTGACCCTTTTTGGGCATTTTTTGCTATGTGTATAATGGTATTAGAGGCAATTTTCGACCATGCCTGCCATTTTCATTACAAAGGTAGGCATAATTCAAAGAAAACCCCCTATACTTTAGTCTTAATGGTTAGCATATTTTAGATTTAGCTCGAAAACCCTGCTTTAAAACTTCTTAGTGTTGAACCTTGCGCCTTACCTTGTGTATTATGCATTTTTTATTGTACCGCAGAGTCCGCAAAGATTTACACAAAGTTCGATTTTATGTTCCGTGCAGTATTGGGGTAAATAATCTAATGTAAAAAAGGTGCTTCACGTACAGCTTTTCACCCCTAAATCCCCTAAAGGGGCTTTTTTGTCAGTCCTAAGTTGGAAATGATTGGTTTTTAATGGGCAGTTTTAATACTATCATTAGGTTTGGGTAAGAATTTTAGGTTATACCTTTTGCATTCAGGGAAGTTTATTTACCTTTATTATCCAAAAAAAGGGCAACTAGATGACAGGCGATGATCATGAAATAAGAATGTTTGCAGGTGCGCCGATATGGCTTTTTAGTTTTGCAAAAGAATTAAGGTCAAAACCTACTCCCGCAGAAGAACTGCTTTGGAAATATTTATCAAAAAATCAGTGTTGAGGACTACGTTTCAGAAGGCAACACCCCCTGCTTTATTTCATTGCCGATTTTTACTGCCATGAAATAAAGTTGGTTGTAGAAGTTGATGGCGACATACACCTTATTCCGGAACAGTTTCAGTATGATGAATCACGCACCCAAGAGTTAGAAGCAAAAGACATAACTGTTATTCGATTTACCAATGAAGCGATATTAAACGAAACAATGTTGGTGATGGCTTCAATTACCGAAACAGTTCAAAAACTGTTTTTGCAAAAGAACGTACCCGTTCCACCAACATAGCACGGAAAAAGTCCCCTTTAGATTACCACGCCCCAGTGTTCTTTGAAATATCGGAAAAAGTTTGCCAACGAATCACGGAAAAAGTCCCCTAAAGGGCAGAGATGGTCAATTCATAAAATTATTCACGGTTAACTTTATA
>CALCIK010000004.1 GCA_937907475.1 uncultured Bacteroidota bacterium
CACAAAAGTAACTATTCTCTTAACTACTTTTAGACTTTCGCAAGAGGTCTATTATTGAAAATGATAACAAAGTGGTATCTTTTACTAGTTTTGGTGCAACAAACATATACAAACGAAACTTGCTTGTTACAATGGATACTACTTGCACCAGCATAATAAGGATGGACACCATACCGGATGTGGAAGGATATGCCTATAATGGTTCAGAGGAAATACTCCTCCTCCCCACCCAAGAATACATATTAGGCATAGGCGCACAAAACGAACCCAACCAAATCTACGGCTACCTCAGAAAAACAGATACTATTGGTAACACAATTTGGGAACAGGCTATTAACGATGTATATATGGGGGTGGCTAATATGCACTTAGCGGCACTTAAAAATGGTAACTTTGTAGTATCTTGGGGCGTAAAGCTTGGTGGGACAACAGAAGACAGAGGATCCTTTTTTGTCAAATGCTATAATGAACAAGGCGACAGCCTATGGCAATATACTTTTGCCAGTGTTGATTACATTAGAAATATCCAGGACCTTTATGTTTGTGCAAATGGCGACATAATAGGCTGTGGTTACACTTTAGAAGCATATCCGGAATATTTAACTGGTTGGATATTCAGACTTAGCCCGGATGGAGAGTTAATTTGGTCTCGGGAGTTTGTGTATTGGGAGGCATTGGGACACTTTATGCCTTTATACGCAGTTACCGAAGACCCTTACGGCGACATAATAGCCACGGGCTATGCCAATCGCCCCGACCCCGAAACCGGTTTTTGGAAAGGTCAGGCGGTATTGCTGAAAGTAAACGCTATGGGTTGTTTTGGTGAGGGCGGCTGCAATGATACGAGCATTGTCCACTCGGTGGTAACGGGCATAGAAGAACCCGATAGCGGAGGTGGCGTGTTAGCTTCGCCCTCTCCTGTTAAAGTGGCATGGTTGGGCTATGGCGAGATGGCAGTTTTTTACAACCTGCCCGCTTATCCTGTGGCACAGTTGCACCTGTATGATATACAAGGCAGACATATCACCACCCAATCCCTGCCGCCTTACGACATCTTTACTCCTATCCAAACTCCACCCCTCCCACCGGGCATCTACCTCTACACTGCCGAGCAAGGGGGTGTGGTCGTGGCGAGGGGGAAGGTGGCGGTGGTGTGGTAAGGTTGGGAAAAACTTTTCAACGTTTGAATAGACGGGATGCTGTTTTTCAACAATCAGGTCACTCCTTCAAGTTTGATTGTTTAATGGGATTTTGATGGTTGATGGGGGGAATTAACCCATAATTGACTTTAGCCTGTTATTATGTTAAACATCACTCATTTGCCGGTAATGATTTACCAACAAACAATTCCCCACCCCTTGTGTTACAATGGCTTTCCCATTTGTTTGTAACCCAAGAAGTAAAGGTTGTTTATGCGTATCAAAATTGTAACTGCTGTCCAACAAGATGTTCAAACCGTTATCAAAGGGTTTGACCGCAACTTGTTTTTGGCGTTAAAACCGCCGCTTGCCCCGATTACCTTACTCCGTTTTGACGGATGTGAAAAAGGGGATGAGGTTCACCTGAATTTAGGATTTGGGCAGAAATGGATAAGTGTGATTACCCGTTCTGAAGAAACCGATACGGGGATGGTGTTTGTAGATGAAGGGCGGCAATTACCCTTCTTTCTCACCGCTTGGCATCATGTACACAGTATAGAAGCCAACCCCAATAATGAGGGCACCCTTATATGTGACGACATCACTTATAGCAGCAACGGTAAGTTATTGGAATGGATGCTTTACCCGGTTTTATACGCACAATTTGCTTGGCGGATACCTGTCTATAAGCGTTTTTTTGGGAAAACACAGGGCTGACAGGCGGATATAACGGTTAGTTTGTCTTTTTCTTTTTGGGCGAAAGGAAAATAATCATGCTTTTTCCTTCCAATTGCGGCAGTTTTTCTAACACGCCAAACTCTTCGAGGCGTTGTGCAAATTTTAGAAGCAGCAATTCACCTCGTTCTTTAAATACGATTGCCCTGCCTTTGAATTGTACATAGGCTTTTACCTTGTCTCCGTCTGTCAGAAAACGCTCGGCATGTTTGGCTTTAAACTCAAAATCGTGGTCATCGGTGTTTGGGGTAAAACGGATGTCTTTGACAACGGTTTTTTGGGTTTTGGCTTTAATCTCTTTTTCCTTGCGCTTTTTGTCGTACAAGAACTTGTTAAAGTCAGTAATTCGGCAAACCGGTGGAATAGCAGTGGCAGCAATTTCTACCAAATCCAATTCCTTATCTTCTGCCAAGCGCAATGCTTGCGAAATGGGGTATATCCCCTCTTCAACATTGTCGCCTACAAGCCGTACCTGAGGTACGCGTATTTCTTCGTTAATACGAAACTCAAACTTGCCACTATCGGCTGGTTTTTTAAAGCCGGGTTTAACTAATTTTGCCAATCAGATTGAAATTTAATAAAGAAATTTGTTGTTGTTGAATATTTTTACTTTGAAATAGTGTCGAGGTTTTTATAAACTTACCATGAGAATCTCACCGATTGCTTACATTTTACTTTGAACGGTATGTTTAACTAAATTTAATCGTTATAGTTTAACTTCAAAGTTAGGAAGTCCGTTACTTAATCAGTGCAAAAATGCAATATTTTTTTACACAAACACCTAACTTATTACATCGAACGATAAAAAAATAACTACACCGGCTTTTTTCGAGGTGGTTAAGCCTCAAAACAGGCCTCATCGTTTCAGTTCAAAGCACCTTTGCCGGTTAAAAACACAGGAAAGGAAAACAGGCTTTGGGCAGTGCAATCACTTTTCCAAAGCCTGTTATAGTTTGTGTCTGTGAATTTAATCATTCAATTCGGCTTGCATCAATGCGGTCAATTCACTGAGGGACATAGTGCCTTTGTCGCCTTCTTGCTGCCGGCGTACCGATACGGTTTGGTCTTCGGCTTCTTTCTCTCCGATGATGAGTTGATAGGGTACTTTTTGCATAGAGGCATCCCTGATTTTGCGGCCTATTTTTTCGCTGCGGTAGTCTATTTCAGCTCTATACCCTAGTTGGGTTAGTTGCTCTAAAACGGTTTCAGAGTATTCGGTAAATTTTTCGCTGATGGGTAAAATAGCAACTTGTTGGGGTGCTAACCAAAGCGGGAAATTGCCTGCACAGTTTTCGATGAGCACGGCAATGAAACGTTCAAATGAGCCAAAGGGTGCGCGGTGAATCATCACAGGACGGTGTCTTTGGTTGTCGCTGCCGATGTACTCCAGTTCAAAGCGTTCGGGTAGGTTATAGTCCACCTGAATAGTACCCAATTGCCAAGAACGTCCCAAAGCATCTTTGACCATGAAGTCCAACTTGGGTCCGTAAAAGGCGGCTTCGCCATATTCCACTACGGTGGTCAGTCCTTTATCTTTTGCGGCTTCAATGATGGCACTTTCCGCTTTTTCCCAGTTTTCATCGGAACCGATGTATTTGCTTCGATCTACCTGGTCGCGTAGGGATATTTGGGCGGTAAATTCTTTAAAACCGAGTCTGCCAAAAACCAATGTAACGAGGTCTATCACGTTTTTAAACTCGGCTTTTAACTGTTCGGGCGTACAGAAAATATGGGCATCATCTTGCGTAAACCCTCTTACTCGCAATAGTCCGTTGAGTTCACCGCTTTGCTCATAACGGTAAACGGTACCAAATTCGCCCAATCGAAGGGGGAGGTCGCGGTAAGAGTATTGTTGAGTGCGGTAGATTTCGCAATGATGCGGGCAGTTCATCGGTTTGAGGAAATACTCTTCTCCTTCGCGGGGCGTGTGGATGGGTTGGAAAGAGTCTTTACCATACTTGGCGTAGTGTCCGGAGGTTACGTACAAATCTTTTTTACCAATATGGGGCGTAAGCACCATTTTATAACCCCGCTTGGTTTGTTCATGACGCAAAAAGTCCTGAAGCAGTTCGCGAAGCTTTGCTCCTTTGGGTAGCCACAAAGGGAGTCCTTGCCCTACGCGGTCGCTAAAGGCAAACAACCCTAACTGAGTACCCAACTTGCGGTGGTCGCGATTTTTGGCTTCTTCCAACAGAGTCAGGTAATCGTCTAATTCTTGTTGTTTGGGAAAGGTGATGCCGTAAATACGGGTCAATTGAGGACGGTTTTCATCACCTCGCCAATAAGCACCGGCGATGTTCAACAACTTGACCGCTTTAACGTATCCCGTATGTGGAATATGCGGGCCACGGCAAAGGTCAACAAAGTTGCCTTGTTGGTAAAACGTGATTTCGCCATCCACCAAGTCTTTAATCAGCTCGGTTTTATATTCGTTGGTTTGGTAAAATTCGAGTGCCTCTTCTTTGGTTACGTTGCGTCTTTTGAAAGCATTGTTTTGTGCAGCCAATTTGAGCATGAGTTTTTCAATTTGCTCCAAATCTTCAGCTTTGGGAACATGCCCGCCAAAATCAATATCGTAATAAAAACCGTTGTCTATAGGAGGTCCTATAGTAAATTTTACCTGCGGAAAGATGGTTTGAATGGCTTCGGCCATCAAATGCGCCGATGAATGCCAAAAGGTGGACTTGCCGTCTTTGTCGTCCCATGTCAGGAAGACAATATTCGCATCGGTATCAATGGGGCGGGTCGTTTCCCACACTTCATTATTGACTTTTGCGGCTAATACTTTTTTTTCTAAGCTGTTGCTGATGGATTTGGCAATGTCAGAACCCGTTACGCCTGCGGGATATTGTTTGACGTTGCCATCCGGAAAGGTAATGTTAATCATTTTGTATCGTTATGTTGGTTCGTGCAAAGGGCTTGTACCAGTTTAAAAAGCCTTGAAACATAGAGTTTAGGCAATCAAGCATTAAGTTATTGCTGTAATTGTATGAATAAAGAGGTGCAAAGTTACTCATTGTACTCGATTTAGTGCTTCCTGTGCCAATGTAAGTTTGGGATCAAACTTTAAGGCACTTTGGAAATCACTTTTGGCATCGGTTGGTTTACCCAATTTTTCTGCACACAAGCCGCGCATATAATACGCTTTGGCAAATGCAGGTGAAACACGGATAGCCATGTTGAAATTCTTTAGGGCCGTTTCGTAGTCTTTTTGGGTATAGTAGATAAACCCTACATTGTAATGCGTATCGGCATGTTGCGGCTCTATCAATACAATTTTGCGATACTCGTTTAAAGCATCCTCCATTTTACCCGAATTTTGTAAAAAGAGTGCTTTTCCATACCGGGCTTCTATGCTCAAAGAATCTAAGGCAATTGCTTTATCGTACTGCTTAAGGGCTTCCGGTTTATTGCTTTGTGCCAGCAAATTTGCCAGAATGATATAGGCATTGTAAAAAGTAGAATCCACTTTAAGAACTTTGGTTAACAAGTCAATAGCTTTTTTATCATCTTTTTGGTCGCGATAGTTCATCGCTAACCAAAAGAGTGCTTCCGCATGTTGAGGTTGCTTTGTAACGACTTGTTTTAGTAAGCCGATTGAGGTATCGTATTTTTGTATGTAGTAGTAATATTTACCCAACTCGGCTTTAATATTCATGCTATCGGGTAACACGGTTTGACCTTTTTCGAGCAGCCTGATAGCTGTGGTCATGTCAAATTTCTCAAAAAAGACTTCTGCTGCCGCCAAATAGTAGGAACTGTTGACCGAGTCGAGTGCCAACGAGCGGTAAAAATCGGCAATTGCCAAATTGGGTATATTTGCCTTTAAATAAATGTTCCCTCTCAAAAAATACAACTCTGCGTTGGTAGAGTCTTTTGCAATTCGCTCGGTGAGTAATTTTATCTGTGGTATGTCATTGATCGCACTTGCTTCATCCATCTCCGTTTGAGCATTCTCCTGTTCCGAATTAGACATATCCGGATTGGGGCGACATGCACTAAAGAAAAGGGCGGTTATCGTCAGGAACACCCAAATTATTTGCTTAAAAGCCGTCATGTAATTGTTGTTTTTTTTAACTTCTGTAAACCTCCACATCAGGCATAAAGCACATTAAATCGGTAAATTGACTACCTTTGTGCCCGATTATTGAAAAAAGCACTCGACAAAACGTTCAGGTTTAGACCAAGCGGAGTGCAAAATTACCATTTTTTCACCTCTTTTTATCTCTTTATAACAAAGGCAAGATGCTTAAGCAACCTTTTCATTATTTTGTTCTATTGATTTGCGCCTATTCATTTGCTTACAATCATGGTACTGACCGCGAAACCATGTCTTGTAACAAGGTAAAGTCAGAAGTAGTTAATAACCCTGCCGATTCTGCTTTATTGTATCCCAACGAGAAGCATTTTAAAAATATTCGCCAACTTACTTTTGGCGGAGACAATGCCGAAGCCTATTTTAGTTTTGACTCTAAACAATTGGTACTTCAAATAGCCAATCCTGCAAAAGGGATTGAATGTGACCAAATTTATTACGGCACGATACCTCAAAAAGCAAATGAAGCCTTTGCCCCAAAACTGGTCAGCACGGGACAAGGACGTACTACTTGCTCCTATTTTTTACCCGATGGCAAATCGGTCTTGTATGCTTCTACCCATAAAAACAATGCCGACTGCCCCGAAACCGTAGATTGGCGGAAAGTCGGTAAATATGTTTGGCCCTTGTATGCTGAATACGAAATTTACATAGCCGATTTATCGGGCAAGATTACCAAACAATTGACCGATAACAAATACTACGATGCCGAAGCAACGGTATCGCCTGACGGTAAAAAAATCGTATTCACCTCTACCCGCGATGGGGATATAGACCTGTATGTAATGGATATTGACGGCTCGAATGTGAAAAGGGTTACCAATGGTCTTGGATATGACGGTGGAGCTTTCTTTTCGCCCGATAGCAAACAGCTTGTTTTTAGAGCCTCTCGTCCACAAACGCCGGAGGCTGTTGCCGAATATAAAGACTTGTTATCTAAAAATCTGGTCGCACCGACTGATATGGAGATATATGTGAGCAATGCTGACGGAAGCAATTTGCGCCAAATTACCAAACTCGGCGGAGCGAACTGGGCACCCTTCTTTCATCCTTCGGGAAAGAAAATATTGTTTACCAGCAACCATCATACAAAAGGACGTGGCTTCCCTTTCAATCTTTTTATGGTTGACCTGAACGGTGAAAATTTGGAGCAAATCACCTATGATACCGCCTTTGACTCATTTCCGATGTTTTCGCCCGATGGAAAGAAGATAGCATTCTCATCTAACAGAAACAATGGCGGCACACGGGATACCAATGTGTTTGTTGCCGATTGGGTAGATCCTAAATAGGTTTCCGGTCGTACTTGTATCAGCTTATAATTGTGCCTTACGTTGAATGAATACTTACTTGCCTTTGTAGTATTTGTCAATGGCTGTTTTTATATTTTCTATGCGGTTGTCGGGATCGGGGTGGGAACTGAAAAACTCGGGCTGTCTGTTTGGTCCTGCTGCGGCTTTTAGAATTTGCATCACGCCAATCATTGCATTGGGGTCATAACCTGCTTCGCTCATAAAGCGCACCCCCAATTCATCGGATTGCAACTCATCTTCGCGTCCGTATTTCATCGTTACCAAATTTCCTATGACCGCTGCAATCTGTGCGGTTTGGGTGGTTGCCGGATTGTTTGGATCGTAAGTTGCCAATACGGCAGCACCACTCAAGCCTTCTGCCAACTGTTGTTTGGCTATTCTTTGTGCCGAGTGCCGTCCTATCACATGCCCAATTTCGTGGACTAACACTCCTGCCAATTGGTCTTCGTTTTCGAGTTGATTAAAGAGGGCTTGGGTAATAAACACCTGTCCTCCCGGCAGTGCAAAGGCATTGACCACCTGTGGGTCGGCAAGTAAATGAAAATCAAACGTATAATCCGAAGATTTCGCTACCGATGAAGCGACAATTTTATCCCCTACCTCCTTGAGATATTGCTGTGCTTTTTGGTCGGGATGAAGTCCACCATATTGTTGTGCCATTTGGGGCGCACTTTGCAAACCCAAAGCAATTTCTTGATCAACTGATAACGCGACATTCTGTTTTTCGCCTAAAACACTATTGTACTCTGTGCCGGAATAGTATCTAAACAGAGCAAATAGAGCCATGATAATGGCTAACACCAAGCCGCCTCGGGCACCGGTAGTTCTTGCGTTTGACATAGAGCAGTTGTATTTTAATGGTGGTTTGACTTAAACGTATGATGGCACTTCTAATTGCCTCTTTGCTATTTCGGGATATTATGTTTTACTTTGTGTATCAAATTGACCACAAATTAAATAATCATTTAGCTAATATACGACTATTGCCCCAATAAGTCACCTTTTATTGGTCAGAATCATCATCATTTAAAGAATCGGTTTCAAATTCGATTATAATCACTACTTATTTCATGGATTTATCAACCGCCATAGACCAAGCAGCTTCAATTCGCCAAGGGGAAGAGTTAAACATTGAAGCACTCAATGATTACTTATCTGCTCATTTGCCCGATGATAAAGGTATCATACAAATTAGGCAGTTTCCGAGCGGATACTCCAACCTTACCTACCTTATAGAAACGTCTGATTCCGCTTTTGTGTTACGTCGCCCGCCCTTTGGTGCCAATATAAAATCGGCGCACGATATGGAACGGGAATTCAAAGCACTGAGTTTGCTGAAAAGTGTTTACCCCAAAGTGCCGGCACCTGTTTTGTATTGTGAGGATGTGTCTATCATTGGCGCACCGTTTTACCTCATGGAAAAAGTGAGTGGGGTAATCTTGCGCAATCGCCCGCCAAAAGGGTTATTACTTACTCCCGAACTGATGAAGAGCATTTCGGAAGCCACAATTGACAACTTGATCGAATTGCACAAGCTGGATGTTGATGAAACAGGGTTGATGCAATTAGGGAAACCGGAGGGTTTTGTACAACGTCAAATGAGCGGATGGATTCAACGGTACTATAAAGCCGAAACGGAAGTGTTGCCCGATATGAATTTTTTAGCCGAATGGATGACTGAAAACCTGCCTCCCGAAAGCAAAACTCCCGCTTTTATTCACAACGATTACAAATACGATAACTTGGTTCTCCGTCCCGAAAATCTGACCGAGATTATTGCAGTATTGGATTGGGAAATGGCCACAGTAGGCGACCCCTTGATGGACTTGGGTACTATGTTGGCTTATTGGGCTGAACCCGACGACGACCCGGCCCTTCGACAGTTTAGCCTAACTTCTTTGCCGGGCAATCTCAACCGCGAGCAAATCCTTCACAGATATGCGCTGAAGAATGGAGCCAATATAGACGGTTTTGTGTTTTACTACGCCTTTGCCTGCTTTAAGATTGGGGTAATCGGGCAGCAGATTTATGCCCGATACAAAAAAGGCTTTACCAACGATGCCCGGTTTGCAGACCTTATACATTTGATAAAGGCTTGTGCCCAAAATGGCTTTCATGCGGTGAAATACAACCGAATCAGCCGGTTTCAGTAGATAGCATTTCTGTGATGACTTCTAAAGGATGGGCGAGTGTTTTCAATTAATTGTGTTACAAGGGTTTCACCGATGACATCCCGCCGTCAAGGTGCAATACTTGTCCGGTCATCCAACCGGAATCATTGGAGAGAAGAAATACTGCGGCTTTAGCTAAATCATCGGTCGTTCCTATCCGTCCGATCGGATGCCTTTTGGCGGAGGCTTCGCGTTTTTCGGGTGTGGAGAGTAATTGTGCGGCTAAAGGGGTATCTGTCAAAGAGGGTGCTATGACATTTACCCGTATTTTATAAGCAGCCCACTCTGCTGCCAAAGATTTACCTAACCCTTCAACAGCACTTTTTGCCATTGCTATAGAGGCGTGGTAATTCATGCCCAGGTAACTTGCTACAGTGCTGAACAAGACGACACTTGCCCCGCCGCTTCGCTTTAATTGTGGGTAAGCTGCTTGTAATACCTTTACCGCACCCATCACATTTACTTCAAAATCTGCTCTAAATTCGGCTTCCGAGAGACGGTGAAACGGTTTGAGGTTGATTGTGCCGGGACAATACACCAACCCATGCAACACATCAGGCAAACCTGTTAATTGGATGCTTTGGGTTACGTCTAATGTTTGGTGGGCGGTGCTGACTGCTTGCAGTTCTTCATTGCTGGTACGGGAAGCGGTATAAACATTGGCACCCAATGATGACAATGCTTTGGCAAGTGTCAGCCCGACTCCTGAACTTGCACCAACCACTAATATATTCTTGCCTTGCATATTACAATAGTTCGGTGATTTTTGAGGTTTTGCGATGTTGGATATATTAGAAAC
>CALCIK010000005.1 GCA_937907475.1 uncultured Bacteroidota bacterium
CTTTGTACTGCCTCTTTTACTGAGTAGCTATCAAAATTTTGTCCAAAGTCTAAAACCATAATAGATATAAATAAGCGAGCTTGAAAGCCCAATAAATAGACAGGGATTTTAAGCCCTGCTGCTGCCAAATGCCAACAATCCTAAAACCCTTTCACCTCCCCAATCCTCTCCCAAAGGGTAAAGGTATAGGCGTAAAGGTGTTTTTCGTCGGGCAAATGCGGATCGGAAATGATTTGCTTCCACTCCTCGATGTTAAAAGACGGGAAAAAGGCATCGCCTTCTAAGGTGGTGTGGATTTTGGTCAGGTAGATCAGGTGGGCATAAGGCAGGGCGAGTTGGTAAATTTGTTGCCCGCCTATGACGAAGGCTTCGTTATCGCCATTATTTAGGGCTATCTGCAAGGCTTCCTCTACGGAATATGCGGTAAGGCAGCCTTCAAAAACGGCATTTTTACTTCGGGTAACAACGATATTGGTTCGGTTGGGCAGAGGTTTGGTAACGGCTACTTCGTTATAGGTTTTCCTGCCCATGATAACATGGTGATGCAGTGTTTTCTGTTTAAAGTAGCGCATATCGTTGGGCAATCGCCAAGGCATTCCGCCGTCTTTGCCGATGACTCCATTTTCTGTGGCGGCAGCTATGAGCGAGACTATCATGCTTTTCGGGTTTGGTTTGGTAAACTATACGGCTATCGGTGCTTTAATACTTGGGTGTGCCGTGTAGTGGTGAAGTTCAAAATCGGAATATTGGAAGTCGAAGATATTGGTTACTGCCGGATTAAGGCGCATTTCAGGAAGCGGGTAGGGGGTTCGGCTGAGTTGTAGTTTTACCTGCTCCAAATGATTGAGGTAGATATGTGCATCGCCAAAGGTGTGAATAAACTCGCCGGGTTGCAAATTCGTAACCTGTGCAACCATCAGGGTCAACAGTGCGTATGAAGCGATGTTGAAGGGAACACCCAAAAAAATATCGGCACTGCGCTGATACAGTTGGCAGGAGAGTTTATTGTCGGCCACATAAAACTGAAACAGACAATGACAAGGAGGTAACGCCATTTGGGGAATATCGGCCACATTCCACGCACTCACGATTAAACGGCGACTGTCGGGATTAGTTTTCAACTGAGCAATCAGGTCGCTGATTTGGTCAATCGTTTGCCCGTTATCACCGTTCCACGATCGCCATTGATGTCCATAAACGGGACCCAAGTCGCCGTTTTCATCGGCCCATTCATTCCATATACTGACACCGTTTTGGTTCAGGTAGGCAATATTGGTATTGCCCTGTAAGAACCATAGCAATTCGTAAATGATGGATTTGAGGTGTAACTTTTTAGTGGTCATCAACGGGAACCCGGCGGCTAGGTTGAACCGCATTTGGTAGCCAAAGATACTGATGGTGCCGGTGCCGGTTCGGTCGTTTTTTACCACACCTTGCTCCAGAACGGTTTGTAAAAGTTGGTGGTAGGGAAGCATGAATAGATAGATAAAAGATGGGGTAATGGAGTGGGTGCAAATTTAGGGACGCTGATTAGACAAGATTACACCCCTTTACTTTTGGCCATTGCCTGATAAATGACATCCTGAATTTTAGTCCTCACATTGGCACTATGAAGTTTGTTATTGCCCATTTTAGGATATGTGCGGTTGCTCAGGAAAATATACACGAGTTGATTCTCAGGGTCTGCCCAAGCACAAGTGCCGGTAAAGCCGGTATGACCAAAGGTTTTGAAGGAAGCCAATTTACTTGCCGGATTAGCATATTTGGTATTCGTTTCGGGTTTGTCAAAGATGAGTCCTCTTCTGCTATTGCCTTTTTGATATGCGGTAAAAAGGTCTATGGTGCTTTGGTTAAAAAAACGTTCACCGCCATAATGTCCTTTGTTAAGGAGCATTTGCATCAGGATGGCCAAATCGTTGGCATCGCTGAACAGCCCGGCATGACCGCATACCCCGCCAAGCATGGCACTACCCATATCATGCACATATCCATGTACCCGTTGTTCCCGCCATTTGGTATCGATTTCGCTGGGCGTAATGCGCCTTTTGCTAAACCTATTATGGGGGTTAAAACAAAGTGTAGAAGTGCCGAGGTGGGTGTAATACTTATCGTCTAGGTATTGATCAAACGATTTGTTGGAATAGTTTTCTAAGATGCGCTTAAAGTAAAAAAAGCCCAAATCGCTATACTTGTATTCCCTATTGGGCAGGGGTGAATTTTTGATGGTTTCGTAGATAACATCAACATAGTCCTTGCGGAGATACATGCCCGATGCTACGGCAATGGAATAAGTAGTGTCAGGAATGGACCGGTACAGTTGTGCCCGCACCGTAGGGTCTAAGGTTTGTTCGTAAAATGGAATAAAGGCCTCTAACCCTGCTTCGTGTATCAGGATGTCGCGTATCCTAAGTTTTGCTTTGTTGCTGCCTGCTATCTCAGGCAAAAACTTTCCCAAAGTATCGTTAAGCTCGAGTTTCCCTTTTTCGTACATTTCCATTACCCCCAATGCCGAAGCTGCGATTTTGGTAATCGAGGCAAGGTCGTATAAATCTGTATTGTGAACAGGCACATCGTTGCCATAAGTGTGGTAGCCAAAGGATTTCTCGTAAATAACCTTTCCGTTTTTGGCAATCAATACTTGGCAGCCGGGGGTCGCTCCGTCTTTGATGGCTTTGCCGGCAATACTGTCAATGGGTTCTAAATATTTGGCGTTGATACCCACATCTTCGGGAATGGAATATTCAAAACGGATGGCACCGGTTGTGTTTTCGCCTTTTCCGTAATTGAGCGAGGCAGAAGCCGTTACAGGCAATCGCCCTTCTAAGGCAGTTCCGCCAAAAAGGGCTTGTGCAGCAAGACTTTGAGTGATATCGTTATCTTCGTAGGCAGCTAAAAGCGTTTCAATGTTGCCAAAGTTTTTGAGGCTGTATGGGCTACCGAATACCACGACTGATACCTGAGCAGTTTTTTGAAGGCGACTTATCAGCGAAAGCGCAGCAGGGGGAATACCGTAATTAGAAGATGCTTTGTTATTGAGTTTGTGCATTCCGATAATGATATGCGAAAAGCCCTTTAGAGCTTCGTACTTTTGGTCGAACACCTTTTCGGTATCCGATGCCTTTAGCGTATGGTTTTCAATTTTTACATACTTGCTCAATTGGCGTTGAAACTCGGTTTGCGCTGTTGCGCCGATGCTCAAACTTGCAAAAGTTTTGGTTTCCAGTTGTTTAAAGGGAACGAGTTGTAAATCGTTTCGGGCAAGGGTTAGGGCAGATTTGTAAAGTTTTCGAATCAACATTTCGGAATTGGCTGTATTGAGTTCGGCAGACAGGTTTTCGGTTTTGATGGGTTCAAATTTATCTAACCCGACTTTGAATTTAGCTTTTAAGATTTTGCGCACCCGCTTGTCAATTTCGGCTTGTGTGATTTCTCCTTTAACAATCGCAATTTTGATTTCTTCAACTGCCTTGCCTACGTTTTCGGGAAACAGCAAAATATCGTTTCCTGCCAATAGGGCTTTCGCATCCAAAACGCCGGGGGAAAAGAAATTGCTGACTCCTTTCATGTTCAGGGCATCGGTAATGACCAACCCCTCGTAGTGCATTTCGTTTTTCAGCAAATCGGTTACTACTTTTTTCGACAAAGTAGTCGGCATGGTTTGGGTTGAAGGGGCTTTTACAACCGCATTGTCCAAGGCCGGAATAGACAAATGGGCCACCATGACCCCGCTCACGTTTTTGCTAATCAGTTCTCTAAAGGGGTAAAGTTCAATGTCCCGAAGGTGTTCTATGCTGTGGTTAATGACCGGCAATGTGTTATGCGAGTCGGAATCAGTATCGCCATGTCCCGGAAAATGTTTAGCACAGGCCATGACTCCGTTCTCTTCCATGCCCTTCATATAAGCGATGCCCTTTTGGGCAACATTGTATTTGTCTTCGCCAAAAGAGCGGTCGTAAATCACGGGGTTGTTGGCGTTGTTATTTACATCCACGACCGGTGCCATGTTCATTTGAACACCCACGCGGCGGCATTGACGCGCTATTTCAACCCCCATATCATGCAATAGTTTGTTGTCTTGAATAGCCCCAAGGGTCAGTTGTTTGGGAAAGCGTGGAGTATTGTCCAGGCGCATACTCAACCCCCACTCGCCATCTATGGCAATGAGCAAGGGCACTTTTGATGCAGCTTGAAACCGGTTGGTGAGTTCAACCTGTTTCAGAGGTGTTCCCTGAAAAAAAATCAGCCCTCCGATGTTGTAATTTTCGATGAGATACCGAATCGAGGTTTCGTGAGTATCGTCTTTATTTGAGTAAGCCGCCACCATAAACAACTGCCCGATACGCTCATCGGGGGTCATCCTTTGCATTTGTTGCTCTATCCAATCGGTTTGCCGCCATAACCCTTCAAAATGTGTCGCACTGCCCGAAAGCGAGTTTTGCAAATTGCCCGTTGTCCATATCAGCATCAACAGAACAAAAGGTAGCCGTAACAAGGGTTTAATCATTGCAGACATAGGGTTTGCAGGTATTTTATGGGTTAAAATAGGAGTGTTAATAGTGGTGCTCGAATCGCGTCTATTGTCTAAAGTGTCGAATCGCAAGTCTTACCTATAAAATCGCAACACGCCACAATATAAATAGAATTTTCCCATGTATCAAATCTTGGGGGACTAAAAAAAATGCCAGTCCGAAATAGATAGGAATACAGCTCTTTCAATGAAGAATCATACGCGGTTTATCTCAACCAAAAGCATCTACTTGTGATGTTGCAAAGAAGACAATATATCCAACTGGGCTTTTTTCCCCCATTCCTTTTTTTCTGCTTCCGTCCAAAGCGTTGGAAAGAAAATGATACTTTGATTTTTGGGAGGCAGGTACTTTTGCCAGTTTGTGCCGCCGGTAGCGGCAATATCTTCGGGGTCGCGCTGCAAATAGCGCACCGCTGATTTAAAATGCATCAAAGGCCAAAGGACATTGGCATTGTGGTCAAACTGTCTTAACTCTTCAATCAGTGAGGGATGTTGTTGCGCATCTTCGGGTAGATGTTGATAGGTTTGCCATACGTTATGAGTGGCATTTTTGTGGGCTAATTGTAAAAATAATGCACTGTACTTTTGCTCAAACTGCTGAAGGGTAAGCGTTTTTTTTCCGGTAGCCAATTCGCTTGCGCCTTGTTTCCAATAAAGAAATTCGTATTTCTCGGCTATTTCGGCATCGGGCAAATTGCGCTCGCGGGCTGATAACGCAAGCAGGTTGTCCAAATCGGTTGCATAAATTTCTATCAGCCGGTATTGCGCCGATTGAAAACCACTGGCCGGCAATAACGACATACGGAATTTGAGAAATTGCTCCTTGTCCATGCCGTTAATCATGATTTCGAACGACTTAATCAGCGAATCGAAATAGCTGTTTACCCGTTGCAGGTACATGGTAAAGGTCTCGGCACTTAGGGGCGTTTCGGCATTGGTGATTTCTTTAAGGGCGTTGAGAATAAGCTTAAAGTAGAGTTCGGTGATTTGATGGTAGATTATAAAAATCACCTCATCTTTAAACGGCGTGATGGGGCGTTGCAGGTTGAGGAGCAGGTCGAGGTTGATATAATCCCAATAAGTAAGGAAGTCATCGTACAACAAGCCGTCTAAATAGGAGCGAAGGTCTTGGCCCATTGCTTCGTATTTGGCTTCCAACTGTTTGATACGGGTAACTATGTCGGGAGGCAAGTGGCTTGTTTGAGTGGTATCAAACATGGATTTTGCTTTTTAAAAGGTTTATGGATATGCTCGTTCATATTTTTAAAAAGCTTGCCCCTCGCACCCTACCAAGCATAATAATCTTATTTAGGCGGGGTGCGAAAAGCAAGTTTTAACATCAAGCATTGATGTTGGAAATGCTAATGGTTTAAAAGAATACGCCTACACGCAAACCGGCGAATGATTTTCGCAATCTCGCATCGCCCGAATCTTTAGCTACATTGACCAGTCCATTGTCTATGTGAAAAGCAGCAAAAAGAGCCGTTCCGTCGCTGATTTCAAACTCTGTACCCGCATTCACCGTTAACGAAACATTGAATATTTTGAAGGAATCTTTGGCATCTATATCGTCCACCTTTCTTTGAACCGCCACGCCCGGCGTAACTCCCACTTGACCATAAGGGGTAAATTTGCCAAATTGATTGGTCTTCATTTTAAGGGTCAGCGGTATGTTTACGTAAATTAACTTGGTGTTCACTTCTCCAAGAATGGTTTCCGTTTTTGCTCCACCATGCTCGGCAAAGATACCGGTAGAAAGGGCATAACGCTCGGCAAAGCCGATATCCACAACCAAGCCGTAGTTGATGCCAAACTTGTTGTAACTATCGGTAAATCCCTGACCGTCATCAAACTTCATCCAACTGATACCGGGTGTTCCCGATAACCCTAAACGAACACTTTGTGCATAGGAAGAACCGGACAAACCCAACAATAACAGGAGTGTTAATAGACTGATTCGAATTTTCATAAATAAATGGTATTGATTGATAAAATAATAACGCAATGAATGCGGTGCATACGAAGAGAAAACCCTTTGAATGAGGGGTAAATATCGGAATTTTTTAGACTTATTGGCTTGTTTTCAGTCACGTAAGCAAGTTTTTTAACCAAGACTTTTCAATTGTCTTGTCAAGTGTAATATTTGAGGCATTAAATGAACTAATAACCCAAACCCAACTCGTTTATGAGTTTGCTCGATACGATTTTGCTGGCCCTCAATGCCATTCGCGGCAACATGCTTCGCATGGCCTTGACCTGTTTGATAATAGCTTTTGGCATCATGGCCTTGGTCGGTATTTTAACCGCCGTTGATGGTATTCAAGCCTCGTTGAGCAGCAACTTTGCAACGATGGGGGCCAACAATTTTGATATACGAAAGAAAGGCACGGGCATACAAGTCGGAAAAAGAGGTCGCCGCCCCAAGGAGTTTAAACCCATTACCATTTCTCAGGCATTGGAGTTCAAAGAGCGGTTTAACTATCCCGTTACCGTTTCCTTGTCATTGTCTGCTGCTTTTTCTGCTACGGTAAAATATCAATCCGAAAAAACAAACCCCAATATCAGCGTTACCGGTGGCGATGCCAATTACTTATCGGTTGCGGGATTGAGCTTGGTTGACGGCCGCAATTTTACCGAACCCGAAGTACAAAGCGGGCGCAACCTCATTATCTTAGGAAATGGGATGGCGTTAAAATTATTCAAAAAAACATCCAATGCCATTGACCAAGTTGTGTCGGTGGATAACCGTAAATACCGCGTGGTAGGCGTTTTGGAAGCCAAAGGAGCAAGCAGTATTTTTAGTAGTGACAATGTTGTCATCATCCCCATTATGAACGCGCGGCAAGAATACGCCACAAACGAAAGCACTTATGTTATTACAGTAAGTGTAAACAGTGCTTACCAAATAGAAGAAGCTATTGCCGAAGCCTCCGGCTTGATGCGCAGCATCAGAAAACTTTATGCCGGCGATGAAGAAGATTTTGACGTATCCAAAAGCGATAAATTGGCCAGTATCCTCATTGAGCAATCGGAATACATCACCACCGCCGCCACTATCATTGGCATTATCACCCTTTTAGGGGGTGCTGTGGGTTTGATGAACATCATGTTGGTATCGGTAGCAGAGCGCATCCGCGAAATTGGGATTAGCAAAGCCTTGGGGGCTACGCGGCGCACCATTGTTACTCAGTTCTTGGTAGAAGCCATCGTTATTTGTCAGATTGGGGGGATTATGGGGGTGGTATTAGGTATTTTGGCCGGCAATGGCGTATCTTTGCTCATCAAAGGGCCGTTTATTATCCCTTGGTTTTGGATGGTGGGCGGCATTGTGATTTGCTTTGTTGTAGGGATTGTGTCGGGGTTGTATCCCGCCATCAAAGCCGCCGGAGTGGATCCAATTGAGGCATTAAGATACGAGTAATTAAATTTTGCCCCCTAATCAAAAACCAACTATCGCCGTCAATCACCAACCCCATTCGTTAAATGCTACCCGAAATCAAACAAAAGTTTACCCGATTAGAGCAGATATGGAACAGCTACTTTCAAACCATAGAAAATGCTTCGGAAGAACAACGCCAATTTAAACCTGCCCCCGATAAATGGTGTATGTTGCAGGTTGCCCAACACATAGTCGGATCGGAAAAAGGAACGCTACGCTTTTTTAACAAGTACCAGCCTAAGAATGTAAAGTTTGCCGATAAGTTTTCGGGAATTGCACGGTCGCTTGTGTTAACCATTGCACTCAAATTGCCCATTAAGTTCAAAGTGCCCCCTGTGCCCGGACTTAATCCCGAAACAACCAACTCATGGGAGCAAACAAAAGCGGAATGGACCGGTATTCAAACCGAATTGCAACAATATTTTGAGCGTTTCCCGCCCGAACATACCAACCATATTGTGTTTAAACACCCTGTTGCGGGCAAGTTCAATATTTCACAAACGCTCGATTTTTTAACCGAACACGCCACCCACCACCTTCACCAATTAGAGCGCATTAAGAATTCGCCCGGCTTCCCCACTTCTTAGCATTTCCGATGTCCGACAAATATACCGACTTGACATACAGTCAGTTTGTCGCATTATGCGAACAACCCGATTGCGTTTTGCTCGATGTGAGAACGCAACCCGAGTTTCTGGATTTTCATTTCGAAAATGCCATCAACATTGACCTGAAGGGGGCGGATTTTTTGGACGAAATAACCGATTTAGACCCCGGTAAGCAATATTTTGTGTATTGCAGCAAGGGTATTCGAAGTGTAAACGCTTGTTTATTGATGCGGCAAATGGGGTTTCAGCATTTGTATAACCTAAAAGGCGGAATGGAAGCCAAGCCATAAAAGAAAAGGCGCATTGTTCTTATTATTTAGAACAATGCGCCTTTTGATGACCAACCCTATTACAGTCAGCCCTTGTGGTTTCGCACCTTACTTAAAGCACAATTTGCTTTTCTTCGACCATTTTGCGCATATTAATCAACGCATATCGCATCCGACCCAAGGCCGTATTGATACTGACATCGGTAATAGCGGCGATGTCCTTAAAACTAAGGTCGGCATAATGGCGCAAAATGACCACTTCTTTCTGTTCGGCAGGAAGGCTTTCAATCAAACCACGTACTTTGCCGACAGTTTCTTCGCGTTCCATACGGTCTTCTGCATTCTCCTCCACAAACTTCAGGACTTTAAAAATATCCTGCCCGTCTGAGGTTGTGATCATGGGTGTGCGCTTTGTTTTGCGGTAATGATCTACACATAAGTTGTAGGCAATACGCAACACCCAAGGCAAAAATTTGCCTTCTTCGGAGTACTTGCCGCGTTTCAAGGTTTCAACCACCTTGATAAAGGTGTCTTGAAAAACATCTTCAGCAAGCACATCGTCTTTCACAAAAAGGAGAATAGAAGTGTAGATTTTGTCTTTGTACCTACGTATAAGTTCGGCCAAAGCTCTGTCATCGCCTGAACGGTACATCCGAATCAGCACTCTATCGCCAATTAATTGCAAAGTCATAATTTGTTGTTTTAAGGCATAAATTGATTGACCATCAATCAACTAATTCGCGTAGAGTTTCTTTCGATAGACTTGTTTTAAAAGGTGAGATTATGAATTATTTAGCGCAAAACGATAAAACTTGCGTTTTGTTATACAAAGTTAGTAAAAACATTCAACTCGCAAAATTTTTTTTGCTTTTTTTTTGATTTAATTAACATTTTAGTGTCGTTTACTTAACAAATCAGCAGGCAATGATAGAGAAATGGCTTATATTAAGCTGTAAAATACGTATAAATTCAGATAAAAAGCGGTTAAATCAATTTGAAACCGATAAATTCAGATGGTTTCAATATGTAACAAAAAAGCAAAACTATAACTGCCGGTACAGCGTTTGTATCAGTAAGAAAATTTCGTGCCAAAAAGACCATATCTAAACTGTTTTAACAGAATTTTACACCGGTTTATCAATCCGGCGAATCGCCGGTTGGAGGGATAGTAATATCTTTACACTTTTACCAAGCATCGCTAAACTCCTATTCAGACCAATTTGTTTACAAATGGTTTATCAGATTTTGCTTTTTTGAATAAATAACTTTTTGGCAAGCCTGTAATTACCTGTCCTTCTTAGTTTCTCAACTCTATTTCATGAACCTGAACCCTGTTACCCTCCCTGTTCGCAATATCGAAGACCTTGACCCGCGTTACCATATCATTATAAAAGGTGCCCGACAACATAACCTCAAGAATGTGGATGTTGCCATTCCCCGCAACCGGTTAGTAGTCGTTACGGGTGTTTCGGGAAGCGGTAAGTCCACGCTCACCATTGACACCCTTTATGCCGAAGGGCAACGCCGTTATGTGGAAAGCCTCTCTTCGTATGCCCGGCAGTTCTTGACCCGTATGAACAAGCCAGATGTGGACTATATTAAAGGTATCAGCCCCGCCATAGCGGTAGAACAAAAAGTGGTTACCCGTACCACGCGTTCTACGGTCGGCACATTGACCGAAATTTACGACTACCTGCGCCTGCTGTTTGCCCGAATAGGACGAACCTATTCTCCCATTTCGGGACTGCCGGTGCGAAAAGATGAAGTGTCTGATGTTACGGACTATGTTTTTTCGCTCGCCGAAGGTTCGTTGGTGCAATTATTTATCCCACTACGGCTTCACTCACAAGCTAAAGATGCACTGCAAAAAGAATTGGATTTGTTGTTGCAAAAGGGGTTTACCCGTATTCAATACGGCGGTCAATTGCTCAAAATAGAAGACACCGACACCGAACAATTAGATTTGAGTATGCCGGATATTCGGGTCTTAATTGACCGGATAGTGGTAAAACCCGATGATTACGACACTCAAACAAGATGTGCCGATTCAGTTAATATCGCTTTTTTTGAAGGGCACGGGGAATGTATTGTAGCAGTCAACAACGGCGAAACCCGACATTTTTCAAACCGTTTTGAGATGGATGGAATGAGTTTTGACGAGCCGAACGCTCATTTTTTTAACTTCAACAGTCCTTATGGAGCATGTCCGGTATGTGAGGGGTTTGGTCAGGTCATCGGGATAGATGAAAACCGAGTCTTTCCCGATAAAAACCTCTCGGTTTACGAAGGGGCCGTTGCTCCTTGGCATGGCGAAAAAATGAAAGCATGGAAAGATGAATTGGTTTTACACAGTCACAAGTTCAATTTTCCGATTCACCGCTCCATTGCCGATCTTACCCTCGAAGAGTACCAACTATTATGGACCGGTAACGAATATTTTGAAGGCTTGGATAAGTTCTTCAAGTTTATGGAGGAACAAACATTCAAAATTCATTACCGCATCATGTTGGCCAAATACCGGGGAAGGACAGCGTGCCGAAACTGCCGGGGAACCCGCCTAAGACCGGATGCACAATATATTAAAATAGGCGGAAGGGCTATTACCGATTTGGTCAACCTGCCGGTGAAAGAGGTAAAAGCCTTTTTTGACCAATTGGAACTTAACCCGCACGACCACGAAGTCAGCCGCCGCATTTTGACCGAAATCAACAACCGCCTAAGAGTGATGATTGAAGTAGGATTGGGTTACCTTACGCTTAACCGCGTATCGGCCACCTTATCGGGCGGGGAAACACAACGCATCAACCTGACCCGTTCGTTGGGCAGCAACCTGACCAACTCCATGTATATTCTAGACGAACCCAGTATAGGCTTACACTCCAAAGATACCGAAAGGTTGATAGCGGTGCTGAAACAATTGCGCAATTTGGGCAACACGGTCATCATTGTCGAGCACGATGAAGAGATTATGCGCGCCGCAGATTACCTGATTGACATGGGACCCTTGGCCGGACACTTAGGCGGCGAAGTGGTGTTTGAAGGACCTCCCGACGAACTGTCCAATTTTCCCAACAGCCTGACCGCACAGTATTTGTTAGGCACCAAACAGGTCGCTCTTTTAAACAAACAGCGCGTACCTCATCGCTTTATTGTCGTAGAAAACGCCCGCCAACATAACCTCAAAAACATCACCGTCCGTTTTCCCCTCCAAGCCATTACCGTAGTTACCGGAGTAAGCGGCTCGGGTAAAACCACGTTGATAAAAGGTATTTTACATCCCGCCCTAAAACAACTATTGAAAGAACCGACCGATGCACCGGGTAATTTCGGGAGGTTGAGTGGCAGTTTTACCGAAATTTCACACATCGAACTCATAGACCAAAACCCGTTGGGCAAATCCTCCCGCTCCAACCCGATTACCTATATAAAGGCTTATGATTCTATCAGAGACTTGTTTGCCCATTTGCCCATGTCAAAAGCAAGGGGGTTCCAACCCAAGCATTTTTCGTTTAACGTTGAAGGCGGACGATGCGAAACCTGCCAAGGAGACGGTGAAACCGTTGTGGAAATGCAATTTTTGGCCGATGTGCATCTTATTTGCGAAGACTGCAACGGTAAACGGTTTAAGCAAGAAGTATTGGATGCGCAGTATAAAGGGAAATCTATTTACGATGTATTGGAGTTGAGCGTTGACGAAGCAATTGCTTTTTTTACCGACCAAAAAGAAATTGCTGCCAAACTTAAACCCCTTGCCGATGTGGGTTTGGGGTATGTAAAACTCGGTCAATCGTCGAGCACCCTCAGCGGTGGTGAGGCGCAACGGGTAAAATTAGCTTCCTATCTCAGCAAAGGGAAATCACAAACGCCCATCCTCTTTATTTTTGACGAGCCTTCGACCGGGTTGCACTTTAACGACATCAACAAACTGTTGCAGTCTTTTAACTCATTGGTGGAAAACGGTCATACCATTGTGGTGGTAGAGCACAATCTCGATATTGTTAAATGCGCAGATTGGGTTATAGACCTCGGCCCAGACGGCGGAGACGAAGGTGGTCAATTGCTCTTTGAAGGTCCGCCAATTGAACTGCAACATTGCTCCAATTCCTATACGGCTCAATATTTGAAGTTGAAGTATGAGATGGAAGGGGGAGGGGTTGCGGAATAGGATTGGGATAAATAAATACCAAATCTTCAATTCCCCATCAACACAAAACCACTCCAATACAAAGGAGGATATTCCTGTTTAATGATTTCTGCTTTAGCGGCGGCAATGGCTTCTATATAGGTTTTTTGCGCCAAAATATGTCGAAACAGTTCTTGTGTAAACAGGGAACTTGGTTCGTCTAATACCTTAAACAGGGTGTAGATGACATTTTTTGCTCCGGCTTATAGAAATCCCCTGTTCATACTGTTCATGCCTTCTCCTTTGTTGTGTTTACACCTCCAAATCCCCCCAGACCTCGCCTAATTTGGCAACGAATAGCCATCCACCAACCAAGGCAAGACCCCTAAATTCCGGCAGACAAACATGAAACCAACAACATATTCTAAGTTGAGCAAACTCGTTGTTTTGCACACCCATGCCAACAAAAATGGGGGGTCATTTGGCGAAAATGAACAACCATCTATTCATTTTTGCCCTATCTTAGCCCAATTTATCCAAAAAACAGGGCAAAAAAGGGTCAAAAAGGTGTTAAATAAAACTAAAAAGAAGGTATTCTTTTCCAAAAACAAGATGGTTTTTCGGCAAAGCAAGAAGGTTTATTTTTCAGAAAAGTAGGTTCTCTTCCAAAAAAAGTAAATGTTCCTTCGAAAAAAGGAAGCTTTCTTCTGTTTCTTTGCAATGTTTCCCAAAAACTAGGAATACAGGTTCAAAAAAAGATGTGTTCTTTTTCAGAAAAGAAGCAATGTTTCTCAAAAAGAAGTCAACTTTTGCCGATAAAGTTGAAACAAAAAACGGCTCAAATTAGCCATTTCTGCTTGATGTAAAGGGAAAATATTGAAAAAAAAGCCTTTGATACGGTGATGAGTTTTGTACTCGGTTTGTAATTTTGACGAAGGTTCGCCGGAAGATAATACCGGGTGATTTGATAGATAAAAGGTTGCAAAAAAAGTTGTCTTTTACAAGAAAACCTTCTTTGGGTGGTTCTTTTGTCATTAACGACGAACGCTTTGTTGCTCGTTCAGAGGTTTGGATAGAAGTTGGGACACAAGTAATTATTCGTAAGATTGAGTTCAACCAGCTTATTGTTAAGCCATTGAATTAAACGGATTGGTATTTCCAATTAAACCAACTTCGTTATGAATTCTTAGAATCTGTACAAAAAGTTTCTTTCATAAGGTTGTATAGGTCAAAACTGTCTTTCAGTAAAATTTCTTAGCCCTCTTTACACTTCGCCTTGCATCCTTTTGGTTTATCATTTTGCACACTGGGGCGCATTGATTTACGAAAGATTCGAAATTGACTTTACCGTTACTGCTATGAATCACCTGTCGCTGTTGGTATTAATCCGCGTTTCTAGCAAATGATAGTTATGTCATTGTTTGTGAGGTGAGAGAACCGTTTCGGAATATTGCTTCGCGAAGCAGTTTTCTGTGATGTTGGTGTTCTGTTACTTCGGATGGTTGATTCCCTTAAAAACGGGCAGGGATTCTTTGTCCCAACTGCCCTTTTACAGGACACGGGTTGCCTACTTCCAACCCGAAAGGCACTATTTGCAGGCAATAGTTTTTAAAATGTGGTGTTTTGTGTATTTTTGCCCCTGTGTTTTGGTAACAATTCGTATTTTGTTGCGTCTAACAAGTTAAATTTGTTTGGTTATGATTGAAGAAGCTAATTTAGAGATAGAAGCCGCCGAGGAGTTAATGTCGGCAGCCTTAGAACATTTATCGAAAGAACTGCTAGGGGTAAGAGCAGGAAAAGCAAGCCCTGCGATGTTGCAAAACGTATTTGTTGATTACTACGGGGCGCATACCCCTGTCAGCCAAGTGGCGAATATTAACTCGGTAGATGCCCGAACCTTGAGCATACAACCTTATGAGAAAAGCATGGTTGGGCCGATTGAGAAGGCTATTTTTGCTGCCAACCTGGGCGTTACCCCACAAAACGACGGGCAAATCATCAGGATTACCATTCCCCCCATGACTCAGGAACGCCGGCTATTGTTGGTGAAGCAAGTAAAAGACATGGCCGAACATACCCGCGTGAGCATTCGCAATGCCCGAAGGGAAGCCATCCACAATATTAAAAAATTGGTGAAGGATGGTTTGTCGGAAGACATGGGTAAACAATCGGAACACAATGTGCAGGAATTGACCGACAAGTACATTGAAAAAACAGACAAGGTGATGCATGCCAAAGAAGCCGAAATCATGACCGTTTAGAGTTTAAGTCGGTCAACGCCTGAAGTTATTGTCCATATAAAATTAAAAGAGGGAGGTAGCTCAGTGCTATCCCCCTCTTTTTTTAAGAGCTAATACTTTCTACGCGATACTTGTTTTATAAAAAGCATTAGTCCGCGAAAATCTGCGAAATCTGCGGGAGACAAAATAATTACCGCATGTCTTAACCTAACAGGTTGTTGGCGGCAAGATATTCGGCAATCTGAATGGCGTTTGTCGCAGCACCTTTGCGAAGGTTATCGGATACAATCCACATATTCAGGGTGTTCGGTTGCGATTCGTCGCGGCGAATTCGACCGACAAACACCTCGTCTTTGTTTTGTTGGTATAAAGGCATGGGGTAGATGTTTTGGCTGATATTGTCCATGACCACCACACCCGGCATTTCGTTCAACAAACGGCGTATCTCTTCGATGCTGCCAAAATCGCGTTCAAATTCCACATTCACCGCTTCGGAATGACCGCCAATGACCGGAACTCGAACGGCAGTAGCGGTTACTTGAATGCTGTAATCGTTCAAAATTTTGCGGGTTTCGTTGACCAATTTCATCTCTTCCTTGGTATAGCCGTTTTCGGTAAAGGTATCGCAATGCGGCAGGCAGTTGAGATCAATATTGTAAGGATATACTTTTTCACCTTCGATGCCGCTGCGCTCGCTGCGCAATTGGGCGACTGCTTCTTTGCCCGTTCCGGTTACGGCTTGGTATGTGCTGACAACAATGCGCTTGATCTTAAAGGCTTGATGCAACGGACTGAGTGCCATCACCATTTGAATAGTGGAACAATTGGGGTTGGCAATGATTTTATCTTCTTGGGTCAGTACTCCTCCGTTGACTTCGGGAACCACCAGTTTAATGTTTTCGTGCATCCGCCATGCCGATGAATTGTCAATCACCGTGGTTCCAATTTCGGCAAAATGGGGTGCCCATTTGAGCGAAACTCCCGCACCGGCCGAAAACAACGCCACATCGGGTTTGCTGCGAAGTCCCTCTTCCATACTCACAACAGAGACTTCTTTGCCGTTAAATACCACCTTGTTGCCTACCGATGCTTCCGATGCGATAGGTATAATTTGCGTAACCGGAAAATTGCGCTCCTGCAATACTTTGAGCATCACCTTGCCCACCAATCCCGTTGCGCCTACTACTGCTACTTTCATTTTTTTTAATTACCGGTTTGAAGTTTTGATAAAATGGAAACCATGACTTTTCCTCCGACAGTTGTTTGGCTACTGCCGGAAACGAAGGTGCAAAGGTAGTATAAAAGTAACTGAATTGTATGGGTGGTCTCGTGAGTACATGCCTGTTTCAATGGCGGATAGTTAAAACCTGTCGGTTAGGGTAAATACAAATGCTCCAATAGAGAGGATAGCCCAACTTGCGATGTGTTTTAAAATTCCGAAGGAATGGAATGATTATAGAAATTGCCTACAATCATATTACTACAATCATGTCACTCCTACGGAGTTTTTTAAGGAAACTTTAGCTTATCGGGAAGGCTTCCTTGTATCTTTGTTATATAAGCCTACAACGCCTTGCTTTAATCTATTTTAATAGCCACTCTCGTAATATACTGCTCACACACATACAGTACATAATAATAAACCCCTTGCGGCAAACCGGAAGGTGGGGAATGGGTCATGTTGTACTGCCCTTCGGCACGGAACTCCTGTTGAATGGGCGAGTCTACCAAAATACCTTGGCCATTGAACATAGAAATGCTCACCTGCGCATCGTATCCTACCCGATAAGTAAGGGTAGTGCTGCCGCTAAATACTGTAGGGCTGACACTAAACTCATTGTCGGATAAGACCCCGGCGTTGACGGGATAGTACAGACCCACATTGGCAGTATAAACCGTTTCGCAACCGGTCATGTCGTCCACAACGGTAACGGTGTAGCTTCCGGTACAAAGATAGTTGCGAAAAGGGCTGTTGCAAGGCAACATCATTTGGTCGGGATCCGGAAAACAAATATCATCACTCCAATAGTAGGTATAGTAACCGCTGCCCCCCGCAACGGACAAAGAAATTTGTCCGTTGCATTGATCACTGCTGCAAGCACCAAGGCTGGGTTGGGAAGTATGTGTTATTTCAAGATTGTCATCCTCCAAATAGATGCCTGCAACCGTAATGGCATTTTCAAATTGATAAGTTTGGTTGTTGAACGACACGGTGAGGTCATAAACTCCTTCGCCAAGGTGGGTGAGGGTGTGGTTGGTACTGCCGTTAAGGGTAAAGTCGAGGTTACAACCGTTGGTCAGTGCAGTAACGGTGGCTTCTGCGGGTTGGTAAAGATTGCCGTCGCAGTCGTAAATTGCTTGCAATTCTTGTGGGTAGTCGAAGCCGATGGGGCAGCAGAGGATAGAGAAATAGTGGTACTGATAAGTGCTTAGACTACAGTACTCGGAATCAATGTCAGTAACCGACAGTGTAAGAGGTAAAATGCCTGTTTGGTCGGGAGTAGGAGTAAAACAAAAAGTACCTGTGCTATAATAAGTGTCAGGCACACCGGGTGAATAAGGCAAATAACCTGAAGCGGTAGGTGTATGAACGGCACCGGAAAAAGAGCAAACCACCTGTTCTAGTCCATCTCCATTAACATCTGCAACGTTGTAGTTAATGCAAATTTGTTCCCCGTCACAAATACCAGCAAATTGATTGGAAACTGGGTTGTTAAAAACCGGAGCATTGTTATAGCATTCTATAGAAGTTATGTAACAATTTGCCGTGAGAGATACCTCATTGAAAGCAGCATCAACAACAGTAATATTGGCAGTATTGCCTATGGTTGGGACAGACATGTAATGAAAAAGTATAGATGGGCTAGTAAATGTAACTTCTAAATTGCCATTAACATAAATCAATAAAGGTCGTGTGCCGCAGAAAAAATTTAGCTTAAATTCTATCATTGGAATTCCTTCTTCGGAATAACACTCTATATGACTAACTGTTACGGAAAAATCGGGCAGTGTTCTTGTGTGTTGAAGCAATTTCTGACAAAAATTGGCATCTGATATAATCAACATGAGTGCCACACATTAAAAAAAAGGAAAGGGAAGCGATATGTTGTTAATTTTGCGAATTGCAAACCCAAAATCAAAACATATGCTTCCCGGCATTCAACTCTTACCGTTATTGCAAGGTATTTTGCCAGTTGCAAAGATAGCTCAATTAGGAGACATTTTATACTGCTTTATGTGTATCAGATATGGCGTAAGCATTCGGAGTTTAAGCCGCTACAGTTCGTATAGTTTGCGTACATGGTTTCGCTTTTTGAAATTCGATTATCCTTGGGCAGTCATACGGGTGCTATTTTTTAAGAAGCAAGTTTATCGTAAAGACGGGCAGTATATTATTTCAATAGATGAGGTGGTGGAGGGGAAAAGTAGGGACAAGACGTTTGGATTAGCCAAATTTTGGAGCAGTATTCTAAACTGTCCGGTACCGGGTATCAGTTTTTTTTCCGGGAGTATCATAGATGTGATTGGTCGCAAATCTTACATGATGGCAACAGAGCAGGTCGTATATACAGAAGAAGACAAAAAACGGATAGCCGAGAACAAACAAAAAGTACAAGCGGGCAAATTGCGTAATGCTTCGGGCAATAGGTTGAAAAGTGGTCGCAAGAAAGGTACGAAGAACAAGCCTCAAGCACCCAATGATACGGCATCGTATCGGGCGTTCAGTGCCTTGTTAGGCGTATTAGTGGGCATAGTAACTAACCATTTGCCGGGTATATCGCTTGCATATGTGGTAGCTGACGGCAAGTATGCGGCAAAAGATTACATCAATGCAATTCGGGAGGTTAAGTGGCACTTGATTACCCGTTTGCCTGTTAATGCTGCCTTGCAATTGCCTTATATACATCCGGTTGGGGCGAAGAAAAACAAACGAAAATATGACAAAAGAGTAGATTTTGATAACTTGGGGGAGGAGTACTTAAAAGAAACCCGATATGAAGAGGACAACAAAATACAAACCTATCAACTATGCTGCTACAATACCAAAATTTGCGCCGAACTTTTAAATGTGGTCATTGTAAAGGTAACCAACCTCAAAACCAAAAAAGTAAAATATGCCACTTTGGCCTGCACCGACCTGAACTTATCTTATGACACACTGCTAGACTACTACAGTTTGCGTTTTCAGATTGAGTTCGATTTTCGCGAGGCCAAACAGTTTTTCGGACTGTCTGATTTTAAGAACTACACCCAACAAAATGTGACCAACTTTGTCAATCTTAGCCTAACGGCTGTCCTTGTTGCCAAAGTTTTACAGCAACAATATCAACAAAAGCTCAAAAATCCCAATTTCAGCATTTTAGACCTCAAAATACTGTTCAATGCCCGATTTACAGCCAAAACCGTTATTAAATTGTTACGAAAATCGCCGGAAAGTATTTTTAACCCAAGGTTTGCAGAGGAGTTTATACCCGAAGACCTTATCAATGCCGCTTAAAGCAACACGACTGATAACCGTTTTATAACCTATACGCATTGGCTTTTACTCTATGTGTGGCACTCATGTTGATATAATTATATCAATAGTCTGACCGAACAAAATTAACGGTGCTTCTATAATGTTACCAGATGTGCTAGTTTGGAGTGTTGTCCAAGGCAGATCAATGGTATATGGGGGTGTCCCGTCTAGAATGTTGATGATAATATTGTAACCAGATGAGCAATTTCCTACAATTGGAGATACTATAAAACCACCGCCACTACACCCCGCCGGAATAATATCTGAAACTACAATAGTTTGGGAGTAGGTGTCTGTGCCATTTTCGTTAAATGCCTCACTACCCCATAACGAAAGGGAAACGGTGTAAGTGCCGGGGGTATTCCAAAAAACGCGGTAATAGTCCGGATCAGCGTCCACCAATTCGGCTGTTCCACCATCAAAATTCCACTCTGCTGTTTCGGCACAGGCGGCACAAGGAAATCGTAAATATATAAAGTTGTTCCTATGCAAAGCTGGTTTGATACAGGGTTAAACAAACCGTTATCACAAGAAATATATAATCCAATATTGGCATCCAGTATACAAGGGCCGCTTTCTCCCTCACCCGGTAAACAATTGGTAAGATAGAAAAAATGTACTTGATCGGTGGTATTGCTAAAAGGTATGCTCCATGAAGATGAAGTAGCGCCGGTACGATGAGGGAGTTGGGCAGCAGTGTAATCCGCTGGAATTGAGGGCGGTGGACTTGAGGGGAAACCGGTTAAATAATTAAGCGTTAAATCCTGTCCAAATATATTGAGAGTATAGTAGTCATTGACTATTAGTGATTCCAAAAACGAGGAAGATATTTCAAACCAAGATGTGTTTTCACTGTAGTCAATTGCTGTATGTATATCTGTTGGTCCTAATATAGTGAAAAAAATTTCGTCCATTGGTTCTGATGCAGTAATTTGGACAGCTAAGTCTTCACCCGAAGTTAATACGGATGTAATTGTAATCCTGTTATATTCTAACCGTCCCGGTGGATTGCCGGGGCCATTATTAAATTCGGCATCCCATTCCCAAACAGCATGATAACGCGGTAATCCGCCCTGTGTAATCAGCACCTCCTTAATATAAGGTCGGAAGTTGTCAATGACTAAAGGGGTAGGGTCGCTGTCGGCAAATTGGCCTTTTATGGTTGTAGTGCTTGCAAGTAGGAAGTAGTTGCCATCGGGATAACGGGCATCTTCGGTTATGTAAGCGTATTGTGCAGAACTTCCTCCATAGTTGTCGTTTTTATGAATTCGAGTACGAAAGTTGAGGAAGTAAAAATCATCATAAGGCGTGTTTGATATTTCAATTTCATTACCGTAAGCGAATGGAGCTATGCCGGTTTGCGACCAACTACCCTCATTTGTTGTAATCGTATTGGCATCAGGATAAAACCCATAACCCGCAGGTGTGTTTTCTATCCTTGAGTTTTCTGTAATTCTCAAATCGAAATGACTCCCTTGAATAACCTCGAAAGGGGATGTCGAGCTTACTTTTTTTATCAACATTTCAACCTGATCAATATTCATCAAGCCGCCCGAATACCATTGGTCACCAGCACTGCCATAAGCATTTGTAGTATTCATTGACACTCTTGCTCTGCACTCGGAACCGTTTGCACCATTGGAATCCATTTGAGTGGTGATAGAGAGTGAAAATTGCGTATCGTAGTGATCGAGAAGTTGCAACGGGTCTTTGCAATTATTGATGTGCTGAATATTGGTTATGTTATTTATGGTAGGATCGACAAAACGGTATAAATGAATATGAGAAGCGACATTACCTGATGTACCAAGAGGTGCTATTGGGTCGCCCTGCGCTACTAAATTGGTGGTGGTTAAGTTCCATACTGTTCCCTGTTCGTCAGTATAACTTATAGTTGCGTCAGTAATACGAGCTAATGCTCTTGGAGTCTCTCCAGCAGGGTGGTAAATTATCACGTTCTCCGCAATTTCACCTGACACTAAAACATACTTATCTAAAAACATGTCTCCCAGTTTGCTAGGCAGTCCTTCGTCTTCAAAAATATGTCCATAGCCAAAATTTTGGTCAGTGGAATTCCCAAATTCATCTGTGCCAATAATAGAAATGAGTTTATACCCATCATCACCTAAAATTCTTCCTATTCTGCCATGTGTAATAGACAGCACATGATATCCCTTGTCCTCTGTTGCCGGAACATCATTTATGGTAATATCTACACCTCTATGCCAGTTAGAAATTGAATTGCCTGTCCTTCTTCCAAAATCAGAGACTACATCAATATAGCCGTCACCAGTAAGTTCAAATGAAGTAGGTGTTAAGTTGTAAGTGGGCGCACTACCGGTGCAGCCGGTACAGCTATGATAACTTACATCGTATTGCGCCCATAGTATTTGCGATAAAGATGCCAGTGCTATGATAATTACTATTGCTCGTTTCATGGTTGTTGTAATTTTAGAGGTTGGTTAAATGGTGTTTGTTTAAAATCCTTATCCCATAAGTAGGTTTTACCATCCCATATAAACCCTCTACCCAAAGATTTATAATTGCCTTTTGTAAACCTGGTTATCCACTCGCTATCCTTTATCGACAGGGTGTAAATAATTCGTTTCTCAGTATCAAATTTTGTCAGTACAGTAATGTCTTTGCCTCCTCCCAATTCAAGTACAAAAATATTTCCGTATGGTGTAAGCGGCGTAACCTGTCCCAAATCCTGTTTAAAAATAGTGGTTGCATTGGCGGTTTCAACAATCTGAATACCTACCGGCCAGAAATAATCTCCTTCGTAATCTTCAGCTATAGTTCCATAAGCTATACCCAGATATTTGCCGTTTTCGGTTAATTCAAGGCTCAAAGAGTTGTAATAATCATACCAACGCCAGATTATCTCTCCTTTGGCATTAATAGCCAATAAAGTATTTTTGCGTGCCAAAAGCAACTCTCCACCACAGTTATGTACCGATCCTGGAGAGCACCAACCTGCAAATGCCGCTCCATATTTCACAATCACTATATCAGACCTGGAAATTGCCGAGTTCATTATTCGTACACTTCCAAACTTAAAATCACTTGGTATAGGCGCTGGTGTATTTTGCAAGCCGTATAAATTGATAACTTCCTTTTGTGTCAGTTGACTCAGGTCATACCGTTCATAACCGCGTCCCTCAAAAGGCAGACTGGACGTACTGAACTTAGGTAACTGAGGTTTGTAGTATGGATTATTTTTTTTGAAATAGAATATGGCACAAGTGTCTTTGCTATTTCGGTCAATAAATGCAATTTTGTCTTTTGCAATCACTATTTCATTATCCTCCCCCCCACTACTGAGTCTGTCGGGAGGGGTAACGATGATGTTTTGCGCCCAAAGTGCGGGGCAAAGTAACAAAGCAGCTAAAACTGCCCACAGAAGCCGGTATTGAAACTTCCAAAAGAATGAATGAATTTTCATAAAAATGATTTTTAAACGTTTGATAATGATATACATTTATACAGCCAACTCTTCCCTTTTACGGGATAAGGCATGGCTAAGAAAAAAGTAAAATAATCATTTACCACCTTTTAGCTTTAAGGCGGATGTTGGGTAGCACAGTTCAAAACTGTTTTCAGGCAAATATATATTGGGGGGGGCAATATGTATTTAACATTGCCATAACCAAGTTCATTTATTGGCAGAGGAGATGTAATAACCGGCGTAATAATAAGTAATTTTGTTGATGTTGTTCCGGTTTCGGAACTTTATTTTTAAAAAAAAACAATATCCGGAACTTCTTTTTTGTCAAAAGAAATCCCGGATACTGAATTGAGCAATATTTTGCCTTGCTTTAACCTATTTTTATAGCCACTCTGGTAATATACTGCTCGCACACATACAGCACGTAATAATAAATCCCTTGCGGCAAACCGGAAGGCGGGGAATGGGTCATGTTGTATTGCCCTTCGGCACGACAAACTGTTTCACAACAGCCATCAACCATTTTACTGTTCATCCGCTTCGTACCATTTCAGTTCTACCTCGCTAAGAGGGTTAATACCTCTGTTGGTAGAATATTCTAAGAGCGCATCGGGATTGATGGGCCACCTCAACGGGGCTAATTTGGGAGCAACCGTAGCCAAGTATTTACCATCGGGTGAAAATCGTACTTTTTGCAGTGTCTGTGTGGGTAATGCCCCTCTCAGACTGATGATGGGTTGACCTTTGCTGTTCCATAAAGAAGCCATACCATTTTGGGCTGCAACTGCTGTATAGTTGCCATCGGGCGAAAAGGCGGCATCATTCAGTTCCCCGCCGTAAGGGGCAATAACAGCATCTGCCGTTGCCTTGGCATCATCGTCTATGCTCCAAAGTATTGCCCTTCCATCTTTTGAAGCGGTCAAAAGTTGGCGACCATTGGGCGAAAATTTGACAGAATTGACCGTTTTAGAGTGTCCGGCAAGGGTGGTGATGGGTTCTCCGGCAAGGTTCCAAACTTTGGCGGTATGGTCAAACGATGCGGTGGCAAGATACTTGCGATTGAAAGAAAAAGCAGCATCGGTCAACCAATCGGTATGAGCACTAAAATCGGCCAAGCGTTTGCCGGTTTGATCCCAAATTTGGGCATTACCGTTTTGGTCGGCGGTAACAAAATGGGCTTCGTCCGGCGAAAACCATACATTATAACCTTTGGCAGAAGAACCTAAAAGCGTTACGAGTTGGTTGTTTTTAAGGTTGTTGATAATGGTTTCATAATTTTTTTGGGTAGCGGTTACCAATCGCTTTGGCGGATAGAAAGCATAAGCAACAGTATTAAGCGGCACTTGGGCATCATCGGCCAAGTTACCTTGCCAATTCCATACTTTGGCGTTGTAATTTTGTCCTACGGTGATGATGTGTTCGCCATCGGGCGAGAAGTGAGTGGTCAAATCATTGTATTGCGATAACGGAGGTATATGTCCCGATTTCCAATCCCAAACGCGGGCAGTTCCGTCTTCGGCAGTGGTTAAAATGTATCGCCCATCCACTGAAAAAGTAGCCTGATACAAGGGGGCTTGGTGTCCGCGCAGAGCTACTTTTGCAGTCCCCGATGCGTCCCAAACAATAGCCGTTTTGTCTGCCGAAGCAGTAACGAGGTATCTGCCATCGGGCGAAAAGGAAAGTTTCCGAACCGGTCCGGAATGTCCATACAAGGTGTTCAGGTATTTACCGTTGAGGTCGTAAAGATCGGTTGCTCCATAGACATTGCTCACGGCAAAGACGGATTGGGTGTTGGAGAAAGCAATATCGGTATAAGTGTCGGTGGTTTGGGTGATGGTATAGGCCGGTTTTGTCGTGTTGTTGAGGTTGAAAACAGCTATTTGAAAACCATCGGAAGTAATTAGGTAGTTGCCGTCCGGTGAAAAACGGACTATGGTTAAAAGCTCCATCTTGTTGCCTGGAACAATGGTTTTGAGTTGTTCCCCTTTCCAGTTCCAAAGTTTCACCGTGCCATCCCAACCCGCTGTTGCAATGGTATTGCCATCGGCAGAAACATGCAGGTCGTAAACGGGTGCCTGATGCCCTTTCAGATGAACCAACAGGTTTCCGGTTTGATCCCATACGATGGCACTAAAGTCTTCGGAGGTCGTATAAGGATAACGGCTGTTTGGGGTAAAGCCTGCCGAGTAAAGGGTTGCCTTGTGTACGTGCAATGTGGTGGTGTTACCTGTTGTGGCGTTGATGAGCAAAGCTTCATTGCCGGCATCGGCTATCAAATACTGCCCATCGGGAGAAAAGGCAGCATTGTAGATGGTTTGAGAAAACGTGTATGCGGTTTGGTAAAAAGGAGTGGTAAATAAAGCTCCATCCAACTCAAAAACATCGGCATAATAGGCTTTTAACATTGCTTCGTGCGAATTGTGGTTGGGATAGGTTTGCCACGATTGGGCAGCAATCCTAAAACTTTCGGTGGGGTTATTGAGCCGGTACAGGGTTTCTAAAGCATCGGAGTTAAGATGTTCGGCACGGATGATGGTCTGAAGGCGTTGCACTTCGGTATCATCCTGAACTTGACGACTACTGCTGCAAGCACCAAGGGTAAAGATGCCTAACATGGCCATCATCAACAGCAAACGGGTGAGGAGGGAAGTTTGGTTGAGTCGTTCCTTTGTGAGCGATAGCCTTATTCCGGTGATATGCTCTATTTTGGGGGTGCTGCGTTGTTGAGGAAACAATTGATCTTGATGGGGGGTGTATTTAGGGAACATAAAGCAAATCTTTTGTTAGTGAGAACTATCTTGAAAACGGTTCAATAGTTTATTATCTATTGCAAGGTACAACAGTTTATCCAAATTCAAATATTCTATTACCAAGTTTCATCATTGCGATTTAGGTTTCGGTCATAGGGCTATTAGATAGCAATAAGATGGTTATTTAATGACACACCAAACCGTATTGTTTTTGTTGCGGATGCTCCGAAGACAGGGGCTGTTTTTCTACCGTCATTTCACCCGTTCAGGGTTAATGGTCTATACATCAATTTAAACAAGTTGTCTATTGCCAATTACCTATTTCTAAACTCTCACCCAAGTCATTCCTTTTTCCCCTACTTTTAGGCACACAAACCATCCTTTAAATGTCTCCGATACCTAACTATTCAAACAGGGCTTGGTTGGAAAGGAGCAACTACCTGTTGCCCATGCTTTTGATTGCTTCGGGGGGCATTTATTATGTTTTGGGCTACCAAACCATTCGCTCCGAGGTGGAGTGGGTATGGTTATGGTTTGGTGCATTATTTATAGGATATGGGCTTGTCTATCGCAATACTCTTACCTCATCACAATACCATCTTGGCATATTGGCAGCCGTCTTGTTTAGGGTGCTCTTGTTGTTTGCCCTTCCCAATTTGTCCGATGATTATTTCCGATTTGTATGGGATGGGCGGTTACTCATCAACGGAATCAGCCCCTATTCGGTTTTGCCTTACGATTGGATACACGGTAACCTGATGCCTCCACCTGGGATCGATGTGGAATTATATCAACAACTCAATTCACCAAAGTACTATACCGTTTACCCGCCGGTCTGTCAATGGATATTTGGCGCGGCATCGGCCTTATTTCCGACCAATCTATATGGGGCAGTCGTAGTGATGAAACTATGCCTGTTGTTATTCGAACTCGGCACTTTGTATTTGATGCACCGGTTGGCAACTTTATGGCAGTTGCCTAACAAAAGGGTGTTACTATATGCTTTAAACCCTTTGGTGGTGGTTGAAATTTGCGGCAACCTTCATTTTGAAGGGGTCATGATTTTTTTTCTGTTGTTGTCAGTATGGTGGTTGGTCATAGGCAACAAAACGGGATGGTCGGCAGTGGCGATGGGTTTGGCGGTTTGCAGCAAACTGTTACCGCTTATGTTTTTGCCCCTTTTGGTCAAACGGTTAGGTTGGGTGGGGGCATTGCGATATGGAGTGATCATGGTTGCGGTGATTACGGTTTGTTTTACCCCGTTTTTTTCCTCCCAAACCTTTCAGGGGTTAGCGGCAAGTGTCGGCTTGTATTTTCAAAAGTTTGAGTTCAACGCAAGTATCTACTATTTAATCAGGGCCTTGGGGTATTGGGTAAAGGGGTATAACATCATCGGTACGGCAGGCTGGATATTGGCATTAACAACCGCCTTGGTAATTGTATGGCTCGCGACAACAGACAACAATTTCCGGCAAAACGCCCATACACCTGTCATGCTGTTCTCATTGTTTATTTACTTTGCATTGTCCACAACGGTTCACCCGTGGTATATCTGTACTTTGGTGGCGTTGTGTATCTTTACCCCCTATCGTTTTGCCATTCTATGGTCGGCTTTAGTCTTGTTGAGTTATCATGTCTATGACCAAAACCGTTACCTCGAAAACCTTTGGTGGACAGCACTTGAATATGTATTGGTTTATGTTTTCCTGATTAGAGAACTGTTATTATACCACAGAAATCCCTAAATGCGTTTAAACTATGTATTGTTTTTATGGTCAATGATAGCGCAAAATACAACAAGAAATACTAATTTTAAACCCTGAATGTTACTAATCCAATTTAACAAACACATGAAATCCTATATCTTTCTAATCATCGGTTGGTTTGCTTTCCTGAGTGCTTCGTCCACTCCCATAACCAACAGCCCTACGTTTGATGACGAACCACTTGAAGACCAATCGGTTTGCGATTTGTCGAACGGCACTTTTCAGGTGGGTGAAAAAGCCACTTACAATGTTTATTACAACTGGACAGCCGTTTGGATGAATGCCGGTAAAGCCACCTTTGAAGTTAAATCGAACCTATTGAATGGCAAACAAGTCTATCATGTTGTCAGCGATGGCAGAACACACCGCACCTTCGACTGGTTTTACAAAGTGCGCGACCGCTATGAAACTTATATAGATCCGGCTACCCTCAAGCCCCTTAAATTTGTTCGGGATGTGAACGAAGGAGGCTTTACCATCAACCACCTTTACAGTTTTGACCACAAGAAAAAAGAGGCCCTCATCCTCTACCACAAACGCAAAGGCAAAATACAGGTAGAAAACAAAACGGTTTCTATCACCAATTGTACGCAAGACCTGCTTTCGGCTGTATATGCTGCCCGATGTATTGATTACAGCACCATGACCAAAGGCGATGTGTTTAATGTGGAATTGTTTTTAGATGGGGCTATTTACCCTGTTCATGCCCGGTATTTGGGTAAAGAGGTCATCAAGACGGAGTTTGGTAAGTTCCGGTGCGTGAAGTTTGCCCCGCTGTTGTTGGAAGGTGATGTCTTTAAAGGTGGAGAGGCAATGACCGTATGGGTAACAGACGATGCCAACCGACTGCCTCTGTATGTGGAGTCTCCTTTGAGTGTGGGATATGTAAAAGTATATCTGACCGATTTTAGCGGATTGCGAAATCCAATGGATGCTAAGGTAAAATAGACTTGTGTTTGCCACAACCAATCAGGGTTGAAGAATTGTCCCGTTCCGAAGGATTTGTAGGACGATAGGGTTAAATAATGGATGTGCGAAGGTAAAAATTGCTTCAAGCGAGTTGCAGTTGGAGAAAAGTGCTTAAATTGACCCCCACATTGATTGACGGAGAGTGGTTAGCCTGTATTTGAAGCCTTTTGCCTTCTCTCCATTAAAGTTAAAAACAAACTATCCATGAACCAAGATAAGCCCACCGTTGCCATAGGTGCCGATCATGCCGGATTTGAATACAAGGAAGCCATTATCAAACACCTTACTCAAGAAGGATACGCCGTTACCGATATGGGAACTTACAGTGCCGATTCGGTAGATTATCCCGATTTTTCGCACCCTGTTGCCAAAGCCGTAGAGCAAGGTGCTGTTGATTTAGGCATCTTGATTTGCGGAAGTGCCAACGGAGTAGCGATGGCTGCCAATAAACACGCCGGCATCAGGGCTGCTATCTGTTGGCAATTAGAAATTGCAAAGTTTGCCAGAACCCACAACGATGCCAATATCATTTGCTTGCCTGCAAGGTTTGTGGCATTGCCCTACGCCATTCAAATGACGGATTTGTTTTTGCAAACCCCCTTTGAAGGCGGGCGGCATCAACAAAGAGTTGACAAAATAGCTTGCCAATAAACAGGTACTTCCCGATGAGTTGCCCTCGAAAGTAGGGTTTCCATACACAAACGACCAACCCTTTGAAGAGGGTTGGTCGTTTGTGTATGGGATAAGGGCATTATCAATTGCCTTCTGCTTTAGCCGGAGGCAATTTTAAAACAACATAATTTTCCCCGTAAACAAGGCAGGGCTTTTTCCCGCCCCAACAATTTGGTACAAATAAACACCCGGCGCAATTCCAGTAAGGGGAACGGTCGTAGTGCCTGAATTTGGAAGAGTGGTTTCGTAAACCGGTTGCCCCAATAGATTGTAGAGCACAAGCTGTTGTGTAGAAGGCAATTGCGAGTTGCCTTTTGGAACAATGTACAGGGTATTGCTTCCTTGTGGATGAAAGACGTTGTAGGTGCTTGGGTTTTGGATGGGTAACACATTCGTACTCACCGTGGTCGGCATACAAAGTGTGTTTTCGTTGCGGCAGATGGTATGTTCTACCGTAGGAGTGGCAACGGGTTGGTTGTAGTCAAAGTAAATATAGGCTTGGTTGTTGATGGTTTGGTCTTGTTCAATATCGGCTCGCGGTTTGATGCTGTATTGTACAAAACCCATACTTTGGGGCGGGTTCGTTGTGCTGTCGGGCAACAAAACATTGTCAAACACAAACTGCAGGATGCTGCCGTTAATAATCTGCATGGTAAAATCATGACTGGCTGTACCGACCTGCAAGGTGTTAAAGTCTAACTTTGCGGCATCTAACGTATCTAATATGGTAATGGTAAAGGCCGTATCGTTGCCGGTGTTCTGAAAATTAATATGGTAGCTGATAGGGTGATGGGGCAAAATATAATGCGCCTCGCCTACACCTACCGGTTGGGCTTCCTTGTTATTTGGGTCATAAGAACCCACAATGGTTTGGCAGTCGATATCGGTATAGGGTATTTTGTCGGCGGGTGCGGTGGTGGTAATATAACCGAGCGACCAAGGCTCAGAGCCACACATTTCAACTATCGCCTGTGGGTCGGCCGCCCAAGGGTCGTCTTCACCGGCATTGGCATCTACATTAAAGCGCAGGGTGCTGCCGTTGGCGGCAAAGGTAAAATCCTGACTTTGTCCGGCGGCTAATTGCAGCATACCCAATGCCGACAAAATATCGTCTTCGTAAACGCGGTAAGTGGTGCTGTCGGGCATATTGCCGTCCAAATTCTGCACCTTAAATTTAATATCACCATCTTCGCAAGTGCCGGTTACTTGTAGATGATAGCCACTGATGGCATCGGATACACAAGGGGGTGTTGGCAGGATGGTTGCCGACACACAGGCGGCACTGCCCAAAGCGGCGGTGCAATCCACTTCTACCCGTACTACAATATTACCGGTTTGCCCAATCGTTAAAGCACCGATATTAAAAAGCAGGGTATCGCCATTTTGCTCAAAGGGCAAGTTGCTCCAAACCGGTATTAAAGTAGGGGGTAAGTAGAAGTTGACAAAGGCATTCGGGGCGGTTTGGGTTCCTTGGTTAGCGTACTTGAGGCTGTAAGAGGTTTCAAAACACCGCCGTAACAGCGGTGTTCCGGTTTCGATAGTAAGTAATGGACAGGTAGTTAATGGTTGGAGGGCAAAATTTCGTATAAAACTGTCGTCTGAATCATCGGCATTAAGGATATAAGTATTGGTACACGCCACTTGCCACAGGTTATTGGGCGGCAAGCAATTCAGGGTATAGATTCCTGTATCGGCCAGCATCTGAAACTGCCCGAACTCATTTGCTGTGGCATATTGTTGACCGGAATTAGCTACTATCAGGCATTGAGGCACGGGCGGTTCGCCGACATCGGGTTGGCAGTTTCCGTTTAAGTCGTAGAAGGCTTTACCGATGATGGTTACTTGTTGAACACACCACAAATCGTTGAAACCGGTTTCCAATTGAGGGCAAAAGTCAAAATTGGGGATGGGAGGTAAAAAGCCCGGATTGGGGCATAGCATCAAATGTTCTAAAAGGGGCAGATTGCTGAAATTGGGGATATAACCGCCTAACAGGTTGTGGTGCAACCGCAGATTGTCTAATTGGGGGATGGCAGAAAAATCGGGTATTTGACCACTGAGTTCGTTGCGTTCCAAATCCAGTTCCTCCAGATTGGGCATGCCCGAAAAATCGGGTATTTGCCCACTCAGGTCATTGTCCGACAATTCGAGACGGTAGAGTTCGGGGAGTTGAAAGTCGGGAATTGCCCCGATAATATCGTTTTGAGCCAAATCTAAAATTTCCAAATTGGGCAGGTTGGTGAAATTGGGCAAAGAGCCGGTAATCTCAGCACCCGCAATGCGCAAAATTTGCAGGTTTGGCATATTGAGGTCGGGAATTTGTCCCTCAATATTATTGCCCATCGGCCCCGACATATTGATAGAGGTTACGGTGCAGAGTGTTTCATTAACATTTACCCCAAACCATTCATCAACGGGTACGATGGGGTTAAGCCAACCGTAGTTGTTGTCCCAATTGGGGCCGTTGGTGTTTTCATAAAAATCGCTAAGGCTTTGTACTTCTTCGGCAGGTAAATCGGCCATAAAACATTGGGCATAGGTTGCCTTGCTGCCTAAGAGCAGACAAATAAACAGCATTATCGCCCAAAGAAGCACGTTAATGAAAAGCCCGAACTTTTGTGAAAACAATTTCATGTATGGTTTTGGGTTAGAGGTTGAAAAGGGAAGACAAGTCCAAAACGGTTATTCCAAAATTACCTTTTTGCTCACTGTGTTGCCGCCTGCTTCAATTTTAGCAAGATACATACCTTTTGGCAAATGTCCTATTTGTAACTGACTGTGTGCCCCAACTTCGGTGGTCAACACTGCTTCACCCAACATATTGTACAAGGTAAGAACTCCTTGTGTTTGGGGCATGTTGAGATTCAAAACTTCATTGGCAGGCGAGGGGTAAAGTACAAACGATGCTTCCTGAACAACATCGGGTTCGATGCCCACGGCCGGTTCCTGATACCATATCGTTGGGTGTGTTCCTGTCAACACGTTATCGCCTGTTTTATTGCCGTTTCCATTGGCGGCCAAACTGGTGAAATAAAAAGTGATGTTGGGGTTGCCGGTCAATGTGGAAGGTGCTTGCCATGTGAAACTCCAAGAGGTTGTGCCCCCACTTAGGGTTTTTGGCGAAGACTGTCTTATATATTGCCTGCTGTTAGAGGTGGTTTTAGAACTGCCCGATCCGGCGGTAAAAGTGCCGCATGCTGTGTTTGAACTGTTGAGGCAGGTGATTTCAAAACCGGCGCGAACAGCAGTGCTTGCGTGGGTTAGGGTAATGGTATAGCTTTGGCCGGGTGCTACGGTATCGGGGATGCCGGCAATGCTGACCATGCCGACAAAACTGCCGCCGCTATGACAACTTGATTGCTGACAGGTCGTTTCGCCCGGTGCGCCGGTTTGAGCACTTGGCGGGTTACTGGGGTCTTTGGCGGCACTAAACAAGTATGCGGCAAAAATGAGTAAGCAAACGGAGAGCAACGAATTTTTTATCATGGTGGTTTTACAAAAAATAAAAAGATGGATATTTGATAACTGCTTGATGTAGGGATAAATTAATTTGAATAAAAAAGGAATGCAGGAAATGACATGCAGAAAACAGAATGTTTGTGTCCCAAAAAGTTTTACCGGTTTCGGCAATAAACATTTACCCGCATTCCTATAATCTCCTCAACAAAACTTTATTGTACAATTACCCTTTGGCTGCCCATTGAACCGCTTGTGGTTTGAATTTGAACGAGGTAAACACCTGCGGTCAAATTACCTAACGCCAGTTCAAAAGTTTGGCTGCCATTGGCAGAATTGCTCAGAATGAGTTTACCCGTCATGTCAAATACACGGTACATTGCAACCGGTTCCGTTGCACGGATAGTTACCGAAGTACCTTTAAATGTCGGGTTGGGCGACACACTTATTCCTGCTGCCGTGTCTAAAGCAGTTTTTCCCGATGCGCCTTGTTGTGCACCGGCAAGTTTGTGTCCGCCATGACCATGATGTCCGTGGTGTCCGCCATGATGCGGGCCGCCCGGGTTGCCAGTCGTATCGGCAGGTAGTTCGCAGTTGGCTTGTACGTAGTCAAACAACTCGGCAATAGTGGTAAAAGAGGTAGAATCAACACCGCTTAAACAATCTGCCAAGCCTTCTTCCAACAAATGGGCAAATACCTCACCAACGGTGGGCATATCAACATCCAATGAATCGGTATGACAGCCGTGTCCATGACCGTGTCCATGACCATGTCCGTGGTGTGGGCCACCAAGCGTATCAACTGGCAGTTCGCAGTTGGCTTGAACATAGTCAAACAGTTCTTCTACACTGGCAAAACTGGTAGAATCTACTCCAACAAGACAGTCGGCTAGGCCTTCTTCAATCAGGTGGGCAAGTACATCGGCTACAGACGGAGGGGTATCTATGTCGGTAGAGTCGTCATCTCCCCATCCACCGCCGCCACCGGGCAAATCGCAGTTCGCCTGGACATAGTCAAACAGTTCCTCAACGCTGGCAAAAGTGGTAGAATCTACCCCGGCAAGACAGTCGGCAAGGCCTTCTTCAATCAGGTGAGCAAGTACATCGGCAACAGAGGGAGGTGTATCTACTTCGGTAGAGTCGTTATCATTCCAACCGCCGCCACCACCGCCACCGGGTCCGTCGTCGTTGTGATGATGATGATTTCCGCCGCCATGATGCGGGCCACCGCCGCCGCCGCCTTGTGCAGAAACAGCTAATGGCAGACTGCCCAATAGTATCAGTGCGAATAAAAATTGGAATGCATTTTTAATGTGGTTCATAACAAATTCTCTTTTTAAATTGGTGTTTAAATTTGCCAAACATACCCCTGCTGCAGATAGAGTTGTTTTTACGATAGCAAAAGTATTTCAGGCAGGTTGCCGTGCCAAATACATTTTTGCAGGTTTTTTAAGTAAAAAAAACTTGCAATTTTGCGCGTTACTGCAAATAATTCAAGCAAATAAAGCGTTAAAGCAACTTCGTTTCCGTAGTTTCTTTAAGTAAATTGCCGTCAAAAAAAAATTAAAAAAACTTCCGCACCTCTATTTGCAACCCTATTTTAGGCGGGCTGTGAGGAAGAAGGTATAAGAAAGCCGCAACGCCTGTCTCATGCACCGAAGTAAATTGATAACCCTGCTGCGCACCTTCAGCCCCGAAGAACACAAAGAGTTTCGCAAATTTGCGCGCTCGCCGTATTTCAATACCAATGAAAACGTGGTTCGGCTGTATGAGTACCTGCTAAAATACGCCCCCGGTTTCGACAGTCCGAAACTAGCACGTAAAACCGTTTTTACCTACCTCTTTCCCGATGAACCTTACAAAGAAATTAAGATACAGCAGTTTGCCAGCCTTTTGGTTACTTTGGTAGAACAGTTTTGGATATATCAGCCCTTGAAACTGCCAAACCCCGAAGCCACGCTGCGGTTGGCCAATACCTACCGTCAAAGGCAGTTATTGCTTTATTGGGAAAAAACGCTGTTTGAACTGGAGGACTTGCCCTATACCGATGCGCAACAACAGGCTTTTTACCGCCTCCAACAACAGACACAACAGCACGAAGCCATAGAAGAGCAGGAAAAACGAGAGCGAGAGCCGCATTTGCAGGGCGTATTGGATGCGTTGACCAATTACTATCTTATCAGCTACTTGAAATACAGCAGCAAAGCACTCAATTACAGGCGTTTTAACCCCGAACAAAACTATGAAATGCCCTTGGGAGATGCTATTGTCAACTATGCCGGCAGTCTGAATGACTCGGCAAGCCCCGTTGTGCAAATCTACCTGCATATTTGGCGTAGCCTGCAACAACCTGATGTTGAATCCTATTTTGAAACCCTGAAACAGTTGTTGCTCGCACATCATCAACTGTTTACCCGAATCGAAGCCGGCGAGATGTTTGTTTTTGCCCACAACTATTGTATCGGCAAGCTAAACAAAGGAGAGCAACGCTTCCTGCGCGAACTGTTTGATTTGTACCGATTTGAAATGGAGCAGGGCATTATCAGCGCAAAGGAACCGCTTTCGGCTTCGGTCTATCGAAACATCATTACCATCGCACAACTCTTGGGCGAGTTGCTTTGGATGGAAGATTTTATCAACTATTTCAGACAATCAGTTGGGGAAGACACCTATATTTTTAACCTTGCCCGATTGCGTTTTTTGCAAAAACGCTATACCCAAACGGTAGATTTGTTGCAAAACCGCCAAGACCGGTTTGGCGATGTGTTGATGTTGCTGGCCGCCAAGGCCTTGCATCTGAAATCGTTATACGAACTGTTCATTCAAGATGAAGAGGGTATGTATAATTACGACGATGCTTTGGAAACCTTTATGGCCTCCTTTATTGCCCTATTGCAACGCCGCAAAAAAGAACTATTGCACCACTACGTTTACTACCTCAACCTGACCCAAAAAATGCGGCAACTGCTCACACAGCAACTGTCGGGAAAGGTGAAACCCCGTTTATTGCTTGCCTTGGAACAAAGCGTGCAGAAAACCACCGAAATTGCGGAAAAGGCATGGTTAATAGAGAAAATAACCGAGTGTAAAAAAGAAATCGGGCTATGAATATATGGGGTTGGTGAGCAAAGATTGTTCCCATCTGCCAAGTATGGTTGCTACGCGGTCTGCGTTGGAATGTAAACAGCATTCAGCATTGCAGTACTTATCTCCAATCTGCTAAAGCCGATTACCGAAAATATTCTTTCAGCAATTGCACCACCTTCTTCTCGATGGCGTAGGTTACATCATCAGGATGAAGTGTCTCAATTGGCATCCACTTGAAGTGGATAATGACACGGCCGTCGTTTTGTACGGTTCTGGGGGGTAGGTCAAAATGACCGATGGGTCGTACTAAATAGAAAACGCTGATCACCTGAGTAGTATCGTCAATGGCAGAGGGGACAAAAAAATCGGTGGTGTAAAAGTGTCTTTCTATTTCTATTTCCGCATTAGTTTCCTCTTTAAATTCCCGTATCAGGGCATCGCTTAGGCCTTCCCCAAACTCCAGCCCGCCGCCCGGGAACTTGGTGATATGCCATAGTTCTATGTCCTCATCGCAAATCAGCACTTCGCGATTGTAGTTGACCAGCAGTCCATAAACGCGCACATTAAAAGGGAAGGTTCTTGCCATTTTCAGCTAATTTTTGAAATGATTTACCGGTATTCAACAACAAGCGTAACACCTCAAACCGACAGCGTTTGGCTGCAAAATTGCCCGCTATTTGATAAAGACAAATGGGGCTTCAAAATTTTGAAAGCCAATCCACCCTGTCGGTTAGTACTCCGATAACCTAACCAATGCTTGTTGAAAACGCTTTTCGGGCAAGAAATTTTGCTCTAATGGAATGGCAAACGGTACGGGAGAATCCAACGACCCGCACCGAACCACGGGCGCATCTAAATATTGGAAACAATGCTCGTTGATGAGGGCGGCCACTTCTGCACCGATGCCGCCGGTCAGGCAATCTTCGTGCAAGACAAGGGCTTTACCTGTTTTGCGAACCGTTTCATATATCGCTTCGGTATCTAAAGGCAAGAGGGTGCGCAGGTCTAACACTTCGGCACTGATTTGGGGGTGCGCTTTTAGGGCATTCAATGCCCATTGAACGCCCATTCCGTAGGTAATGATGCTGAGGTCGTTGCCTTCGTGTACCAAAGCGGCTTTGCCGATAGGCACGGTATAGGGTTCATCGGGAATGAGGGCGTTGATGCTTCGGTAAAGGGCTTTATGTTCAAAGTACATCACCGGATTGGGGTCTTCAAAAGCCGCAAGCAACAAGCCTTTGGCATCGTAGGGGTTGGAGGGGTAAACGATCTTCAAGCCCGGGGTGTGAAAAAACCATGCCTCGTTGCTTTGCGAGTGAAAAGGACCCGCCCCCACTCCGGCACCGGTCGGCATTCTCACCACAACATCTGCATTTTGCCCCCAACGGTAATGACTCTTGCTCAAGTTGTTGATGATTTGGTTGAACGCGCAGGTAACAAAATCGGCAAACTGCATTTCGACCATGCTTTTATAGCCCTTGATAGACAACCCCAAGGCAATGCCCAATATAGCCGACTCGCATATCGGGGTGTTGCGTACCCGTTCTTTACCAAACTGCCCGACAAACCCATCGGTGATTTTAAACGCTCCTCCATATTCGGCAATGTCTTGCCCCATAAATATTAAGTTGGGATACAACTCCATTGCCTGCCGCAACGCATCGGAAATGGCTTCTACAAAACGTTTGCTGCTTTTAGATTCTGTTTTTGGGGTCAGAACAACGGGGACATGCGGTTGGTAAACATCCTGCAATTCGTATTCCGTATCGGCGGTTACTTCGGGTTGCGCGTAAGCAGCTTTCAAGTCGGTATTGATGCGTTTGGTCAGGCTTGCTTCTATCTGTTTTTTAGAATCGGGTGTAAGAACACCTTCGTTCAGGAGATAGTTTTCATAATTTGTGACGGGGTCTTTTACCGCCCATTCGTCCATCAATTCCTGTGGAACGTATTTAGTGCCGGAGGCTTCTTCGTGCCCTCTCATTCGGAAAGTCATGGCTTCAATCAACACCGGTCGCGGGTTTTGATGCATGGATTGGGCGAGCGAATGAACGGTATGATAGACTTCAAGCAGGTTGTTGCCGTCTATTTGCACGCCTTCCATGCCGTAGCCAATAGCACGATCTAACAATTGTTTGCAACGGTACTGCTCATTGGTTGGGGTCGAAAGCCCGTACCCGTTGTTTTCAATCATAAAAATCACGGGCAGTTGCCACACCGCAGCGACATTCAGCGCTTCGTGAAAATCACCTTCACTTGTGCCGCCCTCCCCGCTAAAGGCCACTGCTATTTTGGGCTGATTGCTGAGTAAATGGCCAAGGGCTATGCCGCTGCCAACTGCTAATTGTGGCCCAAGGTGCGAAATCATGCCGACTATATGGTGGGGGTTACTGCCAAAATGAAAAGAACGCTCGCGCCCTTTTGAAAAACCGTTGAACTTACCTTGCCACTGTTCAAAGAGTTGTTGCAGGCTCATGTTGCGGGCGGTAAATACGCCCAAGTTGCGGTGCATGGGCAGGATATATTCATCGGGTTCCAAAGCCATCGTTACCCCTACTGCAATGGCTTCTTGACCGATGCCCGAAAACCATTTGCTGATTTTGTTCATCCGCAATTGGTTGAGCATTTTTTCTTCAATCAAACGGGGCAATTTAATGGCTTCGTAAAGCTGCAACAGCAACTCATCGGAATAATTGCGCCGGTTGAAGGTCATGTGGGTAGGTAGCTTGGCAGTTGTGGGCATATTGGTGTTGCGTAGATTAGCGGTGAGACAGATAAAACGAAAAGCGGTAAAAACCGAGGCTTTTCATTAAAGCTGACCGATTTTTACCGCTGCAAAGGTAGTACTAAAAAGACAAAAGACGATAGACAAAAGACGATAGACTTAAGACAATAGGCAATAGATATAAGACAAAGTGCAATAGCAAAAGGTAATTGACAATTCACAATTGACAATTCACAATTCACAATTACTACTTCTGACCATACAACACCGTCAACTGCATAAACATTTTATCGTTTTGAGTAAGCGGACTATTCAATTGACCAATGTCGTAACACATTTCGCGGAGAAATACTTTGGCGTATTTGGGTGTTTTTTTGAGTTCTTTGATAGCCTGATTGGCCGCTTCTTTTTTATCGAACGGACCGGCGAGTATTTTGAATAAGTGGTCTTTTTCGTCTTCAAAAACATAGATATTGTACCGGTCTGTGAGATGTTCGTGGGGTTCTCCGTTGATGTCGGGCATGGCACTCAGTTGAACAAAATACACTTGTTGCGTTTTACATTCCGTTTCGGGCACCACAATTGGCTTAATATCGTTTTCGTTCACTCCCCTATCATAAGGTGTATCATGATGAACCGGAGCTACGGGAACATTCGCCACAAGCTCGTCGAGTTGAGGATTATCGTATTGATGACTCTGTTCGTTTGTCGGCGGACGGGAGTACACGATTTGTTTACCGCTTTTTTTGTCCGATGGTTTGGGGAAAACCGGAGGATTCACCATCTCGGCAGATGGCAGTGTGTTGGGATATTCGGTAATGGTCAATCCTGATTTTGCAGGAGTGGCTTCCTCGAAGATGGGGGCTTCCACTTCAGTAACTGCTATTTCCGTTTCTGCCTGTCCTTGTTGAGGAGTAACTTCAAATGCGCCCTGATATAGTTTTGCATTTTGAAAACCGGCCATTTTCATCGAAATCCATGCGGCTTCAGCAGCAGAGGGTGTTTGATAAGGGCCATTGATGACATCCGAACTGTCGGCAATCATCTTGCTGTTTATTTTTTCGAGGTTGTTCAGTTTGTTGAACGACCATAACTCGGTATTGGCAAACCTGCCTACATAAATGTAATAAGTGCCTGCCGAGGTTTGATCGTCAGGGTCGGACATGTACTTGTCAAAAGTTGACTGTGCCTGTATTAAGGTACATGCCAATAACAAAAATGTCATCATCGGAATGAGTCGTAAAGTGTGCATAGCTTGAAGGTTTAAGTTGCTTAATAACGTCCATCTTTATCGTCCATCTATGACCGGTGTTCCTACTATGGAACTTCCGGTTTGGAGAACTCAAAGAACTGTTAGCTACAAAAACTATGTACAACGAGCAATATGCCTGCTTTGTGCCCTAAACCTTGCATACTATCAAGCCTCTTGACAGGCGATATATGCTTATGACAAAAGGGCTGAGGCTCATTGTAAAAATTAAAATCAAAAACGCATCAGGTGGGTCTGTTGAGCATTTAAAGATTCAAATTCGCTCTGTTTTTTACTTAACAAGGTTACAGATGTTGCCATCCCTGTGCGATAAGTTGATGCGATTGACCACTGCCGGTATAGAGTTTTGTGCCTTCCTGAAGTTGAGTAATCCGACCTATGATGGAGATGCCGTGAATACCGCCCAATTTTTCGATGTCGTCCGGGCTGACGGTAAACAGCAATTCGTAATCTTCTCCACCGTTGAGTGCGGCGGTAATGGGTGAGATATTAAACATTTGGGCAGCCTCTACACTGTCGGGGTGCATGGGTATGTTCTCTTCAAACAAGCGACAACCCACCTTTGACTGCTTACAGAGGTGGAGTATCTCCGATGAAAGCCCATCGGAAATGTCTATCATGGATGTCGGTTTGATGTTCAAATCGCGCAATATCTCGATCATATCGCTTCGCGCTTCGGGCTTTAGTTGCCGCCCTATCAAATAGTTGTGCGATTCAATTTCGGGTTGAATGTTTGGGTCTTCGAGGTATAACCGCTTTTCGCGCTCCAAAATTTGAAGTCCGAGGTAGGCCGCCCCTAAATCCCCCGTTACACAAATATAGTCCGACTCTTTAGCGGTATTGCGGTAAACCAGTTCCTCCTCATCAGCCTCACCAATGGCGGTAACAGAAATGATCATGCCTTTGTTGGACGTGGTCGTATCGCCACCCACCAAGTCAACGCCGTAAAAATTACACGCCTTTTCGATGCCCGTGTAAAACTCTTCCATCGCCTCTACGGTAAAACGGCTGGAGATGGCAATGGACACGGTAATTTGTTTTGGCGTGGCATTCATGGCGTAAATATCCGACAAATTGACCACCACCGACTTGTACCCCAAGTAGAGCAGGGGCGTGTACATAAAATCGAAGTGAATGCCTTCTACCAACATATCGGTCGTAACCACTGTCAACTTCCCTCGGTTATCTATCACGGCGGCATCGTCTCCCACCCCTTTCATACTCGAGGCATGGCGCAGTTGGAAATTTCGGGTCAGGTGGTCAATCAATCCAAATTCCCCTAACTTGCTGATAGGGGTGAGTTTGGGATGATTATTAGTGGTGGAATAGTCGTTTTCGTTGGTCATGGGCAATCAATCAAATAGGTAAAGGCATTTTCAAATTTCAAAACTCACTCAAAGCAACTGTCTCAAACAGAATTGCTGCAAATTTAGCTTTAAAAATTTGAAAATGCCTTATTCCATGTTTTTCCCCAAGCCCTCTAAAGGGCTGCGGAACAAATCTACTATATGCTATTTCCCTTCCACTAAGATTTTAAACACTTGTTTCCCTTGTGCAGTTTCAACGGTGAGCAGGTACAACCCTATTTGCCATAGATGTGTGTCTATGGTCAGGGTTTCGGAACCCATCGTGTTGTTTTGGTAAACGGTTTGACCCAATAAATTGGTGATTTGCATTTTTGTTGCCTGTTGTGCTTGAACATGCAAGTTGCCTTGTACCGGATTGGGGTATATTCGAACCATGTTGGTTGTGCCTTGCTGAGGGGTAGAAGTATTGCTTAGGTTAAAACTTTGTCCTTCTACGGGTATCTCTAAACCGGTGTTGGAAATACACTTCACGTTATCTAAAGAGAAGCTAAGGTCAAAACCGGTAGATTCTTCGTTTTTACCGTCTATGTTTTCAATAATCACAAATGTGGCTTGTGCGATAAGCCCCTGTCCCGATACGTTGGTTTGGTCTATCCTTGTCAGGGCGGCATCTGTTTGTCCGTTGCCCAAGTTTTTCTTGAAGAACAAAGTATTGGCATCATTACCTGCCCAAGAGGTGGCCGGTAAACTCAACTGTGTTAATTGCAAGAGTGTGCCGTCATAGTTGATGCTGTACCCGATACCGTAAAAGTCGGTAATGAGGTTTGCGGCATCACCCAAAAGTATCGAAAGGGTGATCACATCGCCCACCTCTGTACCGGTTTGATTGTCGAGCATAAAGAACATAGGGGCACCGGTTTCCGAATCGGCTTCATTTTTACCATGGGTCAATCCGTAATTAAGGGTGATGGCGGCAGTATCGGCAGCATTGATCAATCCCCCGCCATTAGAATCGGCAAATTTAAAGTTCGTGCCATCGGAAAAACTATCGCTCCAATCGGCAGCACTATGACCATACCAAGCAATGGATTGATCGGCACGAGCCACTCCCGTAAAACCATAAGCCAAACCGATATTGAGCACATCGAAGTTGTTGGCAACTCCGTCGTTATCCGCATCACCCGGCCATACGCAATTACTGTCGCAAGTGCCGGCAGGCAGCACGATGACCACGATGGTTCCCGTACCGGTAGCTCCGGTAGCATCGGCTACCACATAACTGATGTATAAGGTGTCGGGCGAATCGGGTGCTAATAGTGTAATTTCATCATTGTCATAATCAATGGTGAAGGGGGCTTCCGAAACGGCAGAAAGCAGATTGAGCGCGCCCGTTCCTACATCGTTTGCCAACGGGTCTATGATGGTGGTTTGTCCCGCCTCGATATAAACAGTATCGGCAATGACCGTTATGGGAAAGAAGGGGTTTTCGGTAATCGTTACACAACTTTGGGCAGTACAACCGTTAGCATCTGTTACCGTTACACAATATATGCCGGCACTTGTGGCTTGGGCAGTGGTTCCGGCCTCTCCTGTATTCCATTGGTAAAAATAAGGCGGATTACCGCCGTTTGCGATGGAAGTAATCGTTGCTGTTTCTCCGGGGGTGATAACCGGTGTGTCGGTAGTTGTAGTAACAACAAGAGGAGGGGAGGTGGATACTATATTGATAACGCTGGTATGCGCACAACCTGTGGCATCTGTGATGACCAATATATACTCTCCGGGACAAAGATTATTGCAGATATCCCCCATGCATAAAAAACCTCCCGGCCCCATCCATTGATAACTGTATGGAGGAGTGCCTCCCATGACCGTAACCGCCATGCTGCCGTTACAAGCACCCCAACAAGAAGGAAGCGTCGTGCTGACCATAGGAAACAAATCACATCCGCCACCGCCAACCGATACGACAACGGGATACTGTGCAGTACATCCGTTGGCATCCACCACGGTTACTAAGTAAGTGGTGGTAACAGCGGGCGAAGCGATGGGATTAGAAATATTTGGATTGCTCAAACTCGTAGAAGGAGTCCATTGGAAAGCGTAGGGTGCTGTTCCGCCAGAAGCGTCTGCGATGAGTTGTGAACTACCGCCAAAAGTGATGGTACTCGGAGTGGCGACGGCGGTAGCCACTATTGCAGGTGCTTCGGCAAAGGTAATGGCTGCGGTGAAGGTGCAACCGTTACTATCGGCTACGGTGAGTAAATAGACACCCGGACAAGCATTTATCAAAGGTATTGATGTTGAGCCGTTTGACCACATATATGTGTAGGGTGGAGTGCCTCCCGTAACAATAGGGTAGGCGGTTCCATTACATTCTCCACCACAAAGCGTATAGGTCGGCACATTGATAAAGACACTAAAATCATCGCAAGAACCTCCGCCACCGGTGTTGACATAAATCACCACCGTAGCGGTGCTACATTCGCCTAAGAAAGTGCAGATGCTGTATGTCAGCGTATCGTAACCCGAAAACAAGGGATTGGGCACATAAATAATATAGTTACCGCTTGCAGTAGCCGTTCCGTTAGAGGGGCCACCGGTGATACTCGGGAAGACACTACCGGGGAAAATGTCGTTGCTCAACACATTCATGGTAAACGGACCTGAACTCGGGATTTCGTAATAATCATCAAAGGCTACAATACTGCCACCTCCGCCGCCTACTCCTACCACTACGTATTGACTTACCGTACATCCAAATGAATCGGTTACATAAACCAAATACGTGGTTGTTGATGTTGGGGTTGCAATTGGGTTTGGTATGAACGCATTGTTCAGTCCTGTTGACGGCCACCATTCGTAACTATATGCTGCGGTTCCACCGGTAGCAACCGCATTGAGTTGTGAACTTTCACCAAGGGTAATATTGGACGGATTGGCAGTAGTGATTACTTCTATTTGTGGTGCTTCGTTGACGAAAAGCGTGGCAATAGTCGTGCAACCTGTACCGTCTGTAACATACGCAGAATGTAGCCCCGCACAAACGAGGTCAATGGCCATTCCGGTTGATCCGTTTTCCCATACTATGGAATAAGGCTCTGTTCCCCCCCATACGGCAATTTGTAATATCGCGGTACATTCACCATAGCAAAAAATTGGTTCAATAGCAGAAATCACTGCAAATAAATCGGGACAACCTGCTATGACCGAGATATAGACTTCGGCTGAGGCAGTGCCGCCAAAAAAATCGCTGATGGAATAGGTAAATACATCATCGCCCACAAATCCGGCGGGCGGAATGTAAACGACTAACCCCTCAGCAAGGAGAATAATGTCGGCACCCGAAAGTGGCGGGGTGGTAATTTGGATGGCACCAAAAGACCCCGACATAGAAAAGTCATTATCCAACACAGACATGGTCAGGGCATTACCCGACGTAGTCGTATAATAATCGTCTTCGGCATATAAGGTTTGCGCCTGTGTTTGGTAAGAGAGTAATAAAGAAAATAAGCAGATTAAAAAGTTGCGCATAATAGAAGATGTTTAGCTGATTGAAGCAAATTGATTTTCACAATACAAAAGTCCGACAACTTCCTGCTTCAAAAAAATACAAAATTTGCCGTTTGTCCGATTTTGTTTTACCGTTCGGTAAAGCCTATTGTGCTTAAAAGTCTTAAATTAAAGGGAAACCGTGCAATAAAATTGTCTGAAAAAAACAATTTTGTCCGAAAAATGAATTTCGGAGCAATTTAAAAATGTAGCTTTACCTCTCAAATTTACAACATTATGCAGAAAAGCAAGCTATACACCTTTTTGCAGCACTTATCGGGAAAGGAACATAAAACCGTAGCCGATTACTTTTGTCAACCTTACTATACACAAAAGCATCCGTTGATGCCGGGCTTGCTCAACTATCTAATACAACACTTGCAGCAGCCCGAAAAGGTAGCGCGAAACTTAGTTTTTGCATATTTGTTTCCCGGCATGCCTTATAACGACCTTCGGCTTCGACACCTTGCCGCCGAAACCCTACACCATGCAGAACAAGCACTCGCCGCATATTACAGCATCTCAGACGAATATCACTTCCACCTGCAACTGATGGAATTGTATCGCACAAAACACCTGCCCAAGCATTACAAGGGCATTTCTGATGTGTTAGAAGGGATGCTCGAAAAAGAGGCTTACCGTCATGCCCCCTACTATCACAACGCTTTTATGTTTTGGCAAAACCAAGACTTGTTTACCGAAAACCGCAACGAAACCCATAAGCAATTATATCTGTCGCAAGCCTCCGAGTCCTTAGATGTGTATTACCTCGCCAACAAACTGCGAATGGCAGCGCAAATGGCTACGTTAAAGAAGGTGATTGATACGCCCAACAATATTCAGTTGATTAACGAAATCATTTCGGTTGTTCAAAACAGCAAGTACCTCCAAAATACAGTTGTCGCCCTGTATTACCATATTGTCATGGCACTCACCCAACCCAACGAAAGACAGTTTTTTGACCAACTCAACCAACTGTTTAGCACCCATAACAGCACCCTGCCCGATGTCGAGTCGAGAGAGATTTACTACTTCCTGCTGAACTATTGTGCAGAAAAAATTAACGCGGGACAAACCGGTTACCTCTCGGAGATATTCACGCTCTACCAACTGGGGTTGAGCACCCAACTCCTTTTTGAAAACCGCAACCTCTCGCCTTGGAATTATAAAAACATTGTTACCGTTGGACTACGTCAGGGCAACTACGACTGGACACTCCAATTCTTGCAGCAATACCAATCCCATTTACCCCCGCAACACCAAAAAAACGCCTACACTTATAATATGGCGAACTATCACTTTTTTAAAGGCAATTACCACGAAACCATCAGCTTGCTTCAACAGGTCAGTTACGACGAAGTGTTTTACAGCCTCGATGCGCGAACCTTGCTGCTCAAAACCTACTACGAACTGGAAGAGTTCGAGGCCTTGCTCTCTTTGATTGACAGCTTTAAACAATGGCTCAACCGAACCAAAGAAATCAGCAAACCGCGCCAACAAACCTACCGAAATCTGATCTACTTTATGCGCAAACTCATCCAACTGCCTCCCAACGATAGCAAAAAGCGAAAAGACTTGCTGGAAGAAATTACCAAAACCCCCGCCATAGCCGACAAACGGTGGTTGCTGCAACAAGTGTAGAAAGCGGCATGAAAAATATCGTTAGGTTGGGAATATCATAGTCCCAAAGCCTTTGTTTCCAATAATTTTTTTCCTTCAGCCTCCATGACCCACCCGCCCCTTTCCTGAACCAAACCGGTCATAACCTGTTTGGTTTTAAAGCTTCCGGCAGGGTAAAAACAACAATTTTTACGGTTGACAAAGCCCCTTTGCCGGTTGACAATTCGATAAAACAGGTTGACAATGCTTCATTGCAGAGGCGTTTTATCAAAAAACAAAGGGAACAAAAACCCTTGCAGGGGCACTTAGTCCCCCAACAGAGTGGCTTTAAGTCATAGCAGAGGTGTTTAAACAACAAACCGAGTGAACAAAACCATTAACAGGGGCGCAAACACATTTTGTCAAGGCGAGGTTTTAAAAAAGCAGGGTGATTTTATCCTTTTGCAGGGGGGCTTTGCTCCTTTGCACAGGCGCAAGGCACTCTTGCAGGGGATCAATTGACCCTCAAAAAATCAAAAATCAGAATAAGCAGGGTAAAGTTGTCAATCAACTTTGGTAAATGGTTTCCGCTGAAAGGGCGAGTGTTGGGGCAGGCGTTGGGGCAGACGTTGAGGCAAGCGTTAGGATGGGCGTTGGGGCAACCCTCGTGGTTGCCCTCTTAATTAACGTGAGGCAGGTTTTAAATCGGGTTAAAATTCCAGTCTGTCAGGTTTTGATGACAACGAAACAGCCAATTATCCCGAAGGGATATAACATTTATAGAACTTAACCATTCAAAAAACCCGTTCGACCCCGAAGGGGTCGCATATTCTGCCCGATAAACCTACTATAAATGTGTGAACCCTTCGGGTTCGCTAAGCAGTTACTTATAATTGCTGCTTCATCATCCAAGAAGATTGATAACACACACATCAACTTCTTAAAGCCTTGCAAAATAAGACTTGTAGAAGATTCTAATCCCTACCTCGTATGTTTCACGTTTAATTAAAGCCCTACGGTAGCCTGTGGTAGCACCGATACTTGTATCGGTGGGAGTATAGATTAGGCGATACAACTATCACCACTACCATAGTATTTTATCGGGAAATCGGTGGTAGGATAGTCTCACTTAACGAGTATCAAAGCATTGGTGATGGAATTACATGGAACTTATTCCACAAGTTGATTGTTGTGCAAAACCGACAAGTTTGAAACTATGTGAATAATGCCTTACCTTTGCACTCTTAATTCAGAAAAAACGTCCCTACCATGTTCTACATACAAGATATAGCAAAATACGAAGACCAAACCATTACCCTGAAAGGTTGGGTAGAAAGCAAGCGCACCGGCGGTAAAGTAGCCTTTATTACCCTTCGCGATGGAACCGGTTTTATGGAATGTATTTTTAGTTTAGATTCGGTTGGCGAGACCATACTCGAAACCGCAAAACGCGTTACGCAGGAAACCTCCTTGCAAATTACCGGAAAGGTGGTTAAAAACGATAACCAAGAGTTTGGTTACGAAATGCACGCAACCGGCCTGCAGATTTACCAAATAGCCGCCGAGTACCCCATTTCGCGAAAAGAACACGGGGTAGATTTTTTGATGAACAACCGTCATCTTTGGCTTCGCAGCCGTCGTCAATGGGCGGTTTTAAGAGTACGGGATAGCCTCAAGTTTGCTATCCACCGCTTTTTTCACGAAAACGGTTTTACCCAAACCGATGCCCCTTTGTTGACCGGCAACGCCTGTGAAGGAACGACCACATTGTTTGAAACCGAATTTTACGAAAAAGACGTTGCCTACCTCTCTCAATCGGGACAGTTGTATGCCGAAGCCATCGCTATGGCATTGGGCAAGGTCTATACCTTTGGTCCAACCTTCCGTGCCGAACGGTCTTCTACACCCCGTCACTTGTCCGAGTTTTGGATGATAGAACCCGAAATGGCTTTCTATGACATAGAAATGGATATGGAACTCATCGAGGCATTTGTAAAATACATTGTCAACGCCGTTTATGCCGAATGCAAAACCGAACTCAAGGTGTTAGAGCGCGACAACGTCTTGTTCGAGAACATCAACAAACCTTTTCCGCGCATCACCTATACCGATGCTGTCAAGATTATACAAGGCAAGCAAGATTGGAACGGCCGAAATGCCATCACCACCCTTCGCCAACAATTAGCACAGGTATTGGCCGATTTGGAAGTCAAAAATGCCGAAATTGCCGAAACCGAAGCCCTGTTGACTGCCGGTAATGTCAGCAAAGGACAAGCCAACTACTACCAAAACAAAATAGACCGATTGAAGGGAGAAACCCGGAAACTGGAAGATAAATCGAAGGAAATTCCGGAATGGATTGAGGCCTCGGTGAATTTCCCCGATGGCGAAGACTTCGGTTCACCGCAGGAAAAAGCATTGACAAGCCTGTTTGATACACCGGTCATGGTCTATAAATGGCCCCGCGCCATCAAAGCCTTCTACATGAAACGCTACGAAGATGACCCCGAATTTGTAAAAGGAGTTGACCTGCTCGCTCCCGAAGGATTTGGTGAAATTGTCGGCGGTTCCGAGCGCGAAACCGATTTACAAACGCTCGTGGATGCCATCAACCACCACGACCTGCCGATGGAAGCATTTGAGTGGTACTTAGACCTTCGCCGCTTCGGTTCAGTTCCTCATGCAGGGTTTGGATTGGGTTTTGAGCGCGTGGTGATGTGGCTCACAGGGGTCAGTCATATTCGCGAAACCATTCCTTTCCCAAGGTATTATGGGCGGTTGTTTCCGTAAATGAATGATGGGTTATCAATTTAGAAGCAAAACAACCCAAAGATAAGAGTTCTAAGATTTTGGGGTGATTTTTTGATAACTCACCACCGTTGGGAGAGATGTCAAAAATATGGTCAATTTAAAATTGATTGTGTAGCCTTGTTTTGTTATCTGCCTTTGTTAAGGAAGCCTTCGCTTTAAGCGAAGGCTTCCTTTTTCCAAACCTAAATAACTCAACGAACTATTGACCTTGGTAATAACACGTCATCAAGTAAACTCAGAAACCTTATTACCATAGTAAAATGAAAAAAAGAATACTATAATTTATATCCCACTTTGTTTTTATTACTCAAAATTGTCTCCCTATTATAAGGCAATAAGGTTTTGGTGATATGTAACTGCTTGGTTACTAAGGCAATAAGGTTAAGATGGAAAACGATACAAAACCCCTACTTCCCCTTTTGATATTGTACCCTCACCTTCACCATTCACAAATCACCACCATTCACCATTCACCCCAACATAAAACTCCTATCGGGAGCGGGATTGTAGTATCGCCTGCCGGGGGCGTTGAGGTGGTGGAATGTGATGTATGAAACAACATAACGAAAATTATTTTGGCATGGGTAAACACAAATTGATATAGTTTTGTAATTTTGCTGCGAAGCAACGAAGTACTTATCAAAAACACTCCTATCAAGCACCTTCAAAACCCCATTTACAAACATCTTAAACCCCCTTCAAAACACCGAAAACATATAGACGCAACCATAATATGCAGAATTATGACAAAACTCGCCTACTATTGCATCTGTAACTAATTGATAATCAGCACAATCGCAGAACAACGGGTCAAACCGCTTCCAATTTTATTGAGGACTGCGACTGTACTTGCCGTACTAGTCAGGTTCAGTGTTTCGTCAAACCGCTTCCAATTTTATTGAGGACTGCGACTACTCCAGAGGAGGTACGCAAAATAGCATAGTAAGTCAAACCGCTTCCAATTTTATTGAGGACTGCGACAGACATGTCTTGTTTCAAGGTATAGACTTGACCTTGTCAAACCGCTTCCAATTTTATTGAGGACTGCGACTTATAATCATTGAAAGCTTAATAAAAATAAGCTGTCAAACCGCTTCCAATTTTATTGAGGACTGCGACATTGATCTGAGAACCATGCACATCATATGGCATTTGTCAAACCGCTTCCAATTTTATTGAGGACTGCGACAATTAACTGCGTCTGCTTCTAATTTCTGAGAAAGTCAAACCGCTTCCAATTTTATTGAGGACTGCGACACAATCCCCAGTGGGGGATGATGAGGCACTATTGGTCAAACCGCTTCCAATTTTATTGAGGACTGCGACAAATGAAAATTAGTGGAATGATTATCATCAAAACAGTCAAACCGCTTCCAATTTTATTGAGGACTGCGACATTTTTAGTTGCTGTTGCGGTGCTCCAGAGGAGGTGTCAAACCGCTTCCAATTTTATTGAGGACTGCGACTCGAGTGCCCATTGCAGCAGCGAAATGTCCTTCGTCAAACCGCTTCCAATTTTATTGAGGACTGCGACGGCTTTGGCTTCAGCAGCATCTGCACGAGCGATGTCAAACCGCTTCCAATTTTATTGAGGACTGCGACGTTTAGGGTTGTAAAGGGTCCACTTATCCTCACCTTGTCAAACCGCTTCCAATTTTATTGAGGACTGCGACAGAGAATCTAGTATCAATCTATATGGTTGTTTGTCAAACCGCTTCCAATTTTATTGAGGACTGCGACAGAGAATCTAGTATCAATCTATATGGTTGTTTGTCAAACCGCTTCCAATTTTATTGAGGACTGCGACGAGCTATAACTGCCGACACATTGATGGATGTGGTGTGTCAAACCGCTTCCAATTTTATTGAGGACTGCGACGAGCTATAACTGCCGACACATTGATGGATGTGGTGTGTCAAACCGCTTCCAATTTTATTGAGGACTGCGACGGCTTGGGTTTGTACGTCGCTCAATTGCCGCTTGTCGAACCGCTTCCAATTTTATTGAAGACTGCGACGATTGTGCTCGAACGCAATTGCTAGATAGCCAAGAAAGTCAAACCGCTTCCAATTTTATTGAGGACTGCGACTGATGCGGTAGATACAATTGAAGCAAGGATTACCATCAACAGGGGTACACTCCTTCCTTACCCTCCTGCTTGGTACTTAATATAGTGCCACCCATCCTCCCATCCCAAAATGGGAAATACACCTATGCGAATAAATTAAAAAGGGGGCAAGAACTCCCCCCTCTTTGTCAAAAATGCTATGACTAAAGCTGTTTAAGCCAAACCTATTACAGCATTTTAGGGCGAAGTGCAGGGCGTGAAAAAAAACTAAAAAAAATAGTAGTTTGGGGGAACAAAATAAATAGGGCGGTTGTTTATAGGTAAATTCGTTAGTAATCGGGGCGGATATAATCTGAGCAACGATAAAACCAAACAAATTTTCCGGAACATTAATAGCAAACAGCTAAAAGATAACCTAACCTGAATTAGATAACCCATTAAACCAA
>CALCIK010000006.1 GCA_937907475.1 uncultured Bacteroidota bacterium
CACTTTGTACTGCCTCTTTTACTGAATAGCTAACAAAATTTTGTCCAAAGTCTAAGCTAACAAAACTTCGCAAAAAAATCTTTCCTGCCAAAAAAAGGATATATCAATTTGGATATTGGCAACAAAACTTAGGAAAAGGTCAACAAAAACCGCTTCTAAATTTCGTTATTTTGCCATAATGACTCAATAATGTTCAACTTTCGTTTCATTCGTTTTTGCTAAAGAAGGCTTATCATTAGCAAAGTCTTCCTTATTAACAACTTGAAAAAATTAGCGACCTATTATACATAAATAGGGTTACAACAAAAGAGAGTCCCTAAATAATGGGCTGTCATGGGTTGAATGGTTTCCTGTTTGATGTCTATCAGTAACCGATTTTGACATTACAAAGATTTAGTTGAAGAAGATTGGATGCCGATTCCATCTTCTATCTCCTGCTAAACGATAAAACGTTGCATCTTTTAGCAAATAAATTTGTTATTACAAAAGGAATAATTTACAAACCCATAATTCATGTCAAATAAATTTCATCAGCTCAGTTATCCGACGGTTGTTGTGATAGGGGGCGGTTTTGCCGGTTTGCAAATCGCTAAACGGCTTCACAACAAACCCTACAAAGTGTTAGTGTTGGATAAGAATAATTTTCACACCTTTCAACCATTGTTGTATCAGGTTGCCACAGGTGGACTTGGTTCAGATGCTATTGCCTATCCGTTGCGCAAAATAATCGGACCTATGCGCAATGTTGCTTTTAGAATGGCAACGGTCATAGGGATTAATACGCATAGAAATGAAGTGATGACCAATGTTGGCAATTTTGCTTACGACCATTTGATCATTGCCACAGGTGCCGTTACCAATTATTTTGGAAAAGCTAATGTCGAAAAGTATGCCATGTCGCTCAAGGAAATATCCGAATCGCTTGACCTTAGAAGTAATATCCTTCAGGAATTTGAACGGGTACTCCTGACCAAAACCATAACCAATGTTCAGCCTCCTTTAAACTTTGTCATCGTTGGAGGAGGTCCGACAGGAGTAGAGTTGGCGGGTGCTATGGCAGAGATAAAGAACAATGTCGTTCCGTCAGATTTTACCGAGTTAGACCCCAACTTAATCAACATTTACCTCATTGAAGCTTCATCGAGGTTGCTTTCTGCCATGCCGGAAAAATTATCGGAAGTTGCCAACCACGATCTTCAAAAAATGGGGGTGCATACCTTGTTAAACACAGTCGTAACCGACTACGATGGTCAAACTTTGTTTTTGAACAATGGAGAACATATCAGTACCGGTACGGTTGTTTGGGCAGCAGGAGTGAAAGGCAATATTGTCGAAGGACTTAAAGCTGCTCAGATAGTAAAAGGAAATCGTTTCAAAACAAACGAGTTTCACCTTGTCGAAGGTTATACAAATATCTATGCTATAGGCGATGCAGGGGCAATCATTTCTGATGAATATCCTTTTGGTCATCCGATGATGGCATCGGTAGCAGTTCAACAAGGCTACCACATTAGTAATAACCTGATAAGGCTAGCTCAAAATAAGCCCATGCGACCCTTTGTTTACAACGACAAGGGAACAATGGCCACCATCGGTCGCAATAAAGCCGTTGTCCATACTCGCCTATTAGACATGAAAGGGTTTTTCGCTTGGTTAGTATGGATGTTCGTTCACCTGATGTTATTGGTAGGGTTTAGAAACAGGTTTGTTACGCTACTCAATTGGGCTTGGAGCTATTTTACTTATAAAGGTGCGATTAGGTTAATCATTAGACCCTATACCTCCAAATATCATATCTCGAATAAATCGGCACAAAGCGAACATTACGCTAAGTCAACGCCTATTGAACTTTAGGTCGAGAATTCCTATACTTTGAAAAGTGGTATTTTGCCCCAAACATAAAGTGTAAAAGCAAAATTGCCTTTAAAGGGAAGGGATTAAAAAGAAAAAATTAACAAACCCCTCAAAAAAGAATAGCAAGTCTTTTCAAAGATGGTATATTTGCGCTTGAAGGATACAAAATAGCCCTTTTCACCATTTAGGCACACCACTTAATCTATACAGCATACATGATCAACCTAAAAAACCTTAAGTCTTTGTTCATTGTGGATGAAAATGAACAACAGAAAAAAGTCGAAACGGAAACCAATAATAACGCTAACCAAGAGGAAACGACCGCCAACTTAACACCTCCGCCACTGCCTAATCAAGACAATACCGGTAACGATAGCGAACCTAAAGTTGATAATCGGGTTTACGAAAAGTTGCTCACGGTCATAGAAAGCAATAATATGGAGGGTTTTGATTACCTAGAATTTAAAGCCTCTCTTCAAGCGTTGAACAACTTGCCGTTAGACGAATCAACCAAATTCAAGTCGGCTTTTGCTACTGCTTCTACGATGGGGTTAACGGTGGACAAACTCATCAGTTCTGCCGATTACTATAAAAACATACTCAACCGCGAGCGCGACAAGTTTAAAACAGAACTTGAAAACAAAATGCAGGATACGGTCGTAGCAAAAGACAAAGAGCGTCAAATGCTTGAAGATACGGTCAATAAAAAAGAACAACAGATTAACACGTTGGCCAACGAAATCAATCAACACAAACAGACACTAGCTCAATTGCAAAGTCAGCTATCTGAAATTCAATCGAAAATACAGCATACTCAAAAGGCGTTTTTCAATACACATCAGTATTTATTGACTCAATTTGAAGATGATATTCAGCGAATCAAAAAATTCCTATCGTAAAATAGTTCTTGCTCGCAAAGCGACTAACTTTATTTCTGAATACCTTTTATTACATTTGAGAGATGATTTGTAACTTTCAATCAGTTGCTGCTACTTACTTCTTCAATTATCATCAAACTTTTGAGCAAAAAGCTATTTAACCAATAACCCATGGAAGAAATCAGAACCAAACCTTTTTTTGAAAGGCCCGAAGGTAAAACAGGTACCATATTTGGCATTGCCGTTGTTGGTGGATTAGCCTACCTGCTTTATACTTTTTTGCCGATGCTGATTATATTGGCACAAAACACTCTCTATTTAGTACTCATGCTCGCGGCACTCGCTGCTGTTGTTTATGTCTTGGTTGACCCGAAGTTTCGCAACTTAATATGGTACCTCTATAAAAGTATCATGCGCTTTATTACCGGCTTGTTTGTACAGATTGACCCAATTGGAATTATCGAATCGTATATAGACGATTTGAAAGATAATCTTAAAAAAATGGGCAAACAAATCAGTAATTTGCGAGGTCAAATGCGAAATTTGAAAACTCAAATTGAGCAGAACGAGCAAATGATGAAACAAAACATGTCTCTTGCCAACCGCGCTAAGGAAAAAGGCATAGACAACATCATGATATTAAAAGCGCGGAAAGCAGGTCGTCTTCAAGAATCCAATCTCAAGCTAGCGGATTTATACAAAAAAATGGAAGTGCTCTATAAAGTACTTTGTCGCATGTATGAAAACTCGGAAATTCTACTTGAAGATATTCAGGACGAAGTTTCGGTGCGCAAACGCGAACGCGAAGCTATCCGTGCAAGTCATTCAGCCATGCGTTCAGCCATGAATATCATTTCGGGCGATAAAGACAAGCGAATGATGTTCGACCAAGCAATGGAAGCAATCGCCGAAGACATAGGACGAAAAGTAGGTGAAATGGAACATTTCATGGAAATATCTGAAAACTTTATGACCTCAATAGACTTGCAAAATGGTATTTTTGAAGAAAAAGGTTTGGAAATGCTAGAGAAATGGGAAAAAGAAGGCGTTTCGTTCTTGTTGGGTGAAGATAAAAAGAGAATCATTGACGAAACAAATGCAACGACCACGACTATAGATTTAGATGCCCCAATCAGTTCAGGGAAAGCTAAATCGGGCGAGAAAAGTCAATACACTGATTTGTTTGATTTTTAACCCATCAAAACAACATCGCTTTATGCCAATTCTCTTTATGGACAATACATAGTTTAAGGCTTTCTGAAAATGCCACAAAAAGTACCGGAATTAAAAAACACCATTTTTTTAACTAAACGGCACTTTTAGTGGCATTTTTGCATTATGTTTGATGTAAAAAGACTACTTTAAGCCCCGAAAAGAATTAACACTTAAAAAACGCACAACAAACAAATTCTTCAACTTCAATAACTTATAATACATAGTATCATGGCAACACGTTTAACTGGTTTCTCTAAGTTCCTAATTACCTTGCTAATCGTAGGAGGAATAGGCGGAGGTCTATATTATATTGCTAACAAAACCAATTTTGGAAAGACTAATGGCGGCGATTCTGGCAACACCAATACCGGCACTAAGAATAACGGTAATACTAACACCGGTAATGATGCTGATGTCATCAAGATAGGCGTTGTTACATGGGGAGGGTATGCCGGTGGTCAATATTTCAACGAAGGATTTAAAGCATCGACCGACTCTCGTTATTATAAAGAGTACGGGCTAAAAGTAGAATTTAAAGTGCTTGATGATTTCGCTGCTTCGCGCGAGGCTTTTAAAGCTGATGAGGTCAACTTGCTTTGGGCTACCGTTGATGCTTTTCCTACGGAAGTTACAAGTTTAAAAGAATTTGAACCTCAAATCGTATTTCAAGCCGACTGGTCAAGAGGTGGTGATGCTATTGTTGTAAGAAGAGGCATTAACTCCGTAGCAGACTTGAAAGGCAAAAAAATATCAGTAGCCTTGATGACTCCATCACATTCATTTTTACTATGGCTCTTAGAAGCAGGAGACCTGAAAGCCTCAGATGTAGAAATCGTTGAAGCACCGAGTGCCATAGATGCAGCCGCCTATTTTAAAGCAGGCCGGGTGGATGCGGCAGTTGTTTGGAGTCCGGATGACGAAGATTGCGTGAACAGTGTGAAAGGTGCTAAAGTTTTGCGAAGTACCAAATCAGCATCTCATATTATAGCCGATGTTTTTGTTGCCAAAAAAGCTTACGCTGAAGAAAACAAAGAAAAGTTGCAAAAACTATTTGAAGGTTGGATGCGCGGTGCTGCTGAAATAAATACAAACGATGCAAGCAAACGTAAAGCCGCAAAAATTCTTTCAGAAGGATTGAATATGCCCGAAGATTATTGCTACAATGCCATTAACAATGTCCGACTTTGTACTTATGGCGATAATGTAAACTTCTTTAATCTTGATGGCAATTATAGCGGGGTGAAAGGTGAAGACCTTTACAACAAAATGACCAAAGTTTATCAGGGATTGGGTTATGCCGAAAAAAATGTTCCCGCATGGCGTTTAGTAGCCAATCCCAGTTTTATCCGTAGTACGACCGGTTTAACAGGTAAGGAACATTTGGCCGAAGGAGCTGCTTCGTTTAAACCGCCGACCCCTGAAATGGAAACAGCACCGGCTTTTTCAAGCAAAAAAGTAACTATCACTTTTGATTCCGGTTCCTATTCTTTGTCTGAAAATGCCAAACAACTCATAGATATCCAATTTTCAGAAATAGCCAAAGCCTTTGGTAATGCTCGGGTTCGTATTGAAGGCAATACAGACGCAGCAGGAAACAGGGATCAAAATATCGCGCTTTCTAAAAAGCGGGCACAAGCTGTTGCCGATTATTTGTCCAAAGAGTATAAAATGGATGCAAACCGTTTTGTTGTTGTTGGTAACGGTCCCGATAAACCAGTTGCAGACAATAACACTCCCGAAGGTAAGGCCAAAAACAGACGAACAGACTTTGACCTGATCGTAGAAGAAGGGAATAATTAAATCTATTTTGCAAACTTAACAATATCGGCATTGTAGTACCACTACAATGCCGATTGGTTAATTTAATGACAAGTATGAAATTCAAATGGTCAGACCTATTTAGGCTTAGAGCACAACTTCCAAAGAGGACTCACACCGTTATCGAAATATCCGGAGTTATTTTACTCTTACTGATATGGCAACTGATAGCCAGCCTAAATACAACCCGTAATCAAGACTATACACCTGCGGAATTGAATGTTTACCTCAATACAAAATCGGTAGAGCAAGTTCAAAATCCGCGCATTTTGATTTACGACCAACCGGTATTTAATGCTTCCGATTTGCAACCTATTATGAGCGATATGTCTGCCAACGGTACTCCTATTGTATTGGTAACGATGGAGCCTAACCGTCGTTTGGTTCAGTCACTGGTCGATTCAATACCGGGAATTAGTTTGGTTGCAGCAATGCCGCAAGGCGATAAAAAAGAAATTATGCAACGCCTATCGGAGTTTTCGGGTAGCAGTATTATAGACGACCAATATTTTACCAATAGCGAAACGCCTGAAATTACCCCCAATTCTTTAGGGTCGGTGGATAATATGATTATTGGTTCTGAGAAAATCAGTTTAACCGTAAGACAAGATTGGATAAGCAATTCGTTACTCCCTTCACCATTGGCGGTTATTCAGTCTTACAAAGAGCTATATACAAAAGACCATTTGTTGTCCAACACTGCTTTCTCGGTCTATCTCAATTTGTCGGGTTATTTAATTGCTATTTTGATTTCACTGCCATTGGGCTTTGCCATTGGGCTTTTCCCGTTATTTAGGGCATTGTTCAGCCGCAGCATAGATGCCCTTCGGTTTGTGCCGTTGACGGCGGTAACGGGATTGTTTATTGCTTGGTTTGGCATTGGCACTGCCATGAAAGTACAATTTTTGGCTTTTGGCATTTTTGTCTATCTTTTACCGGTCATTGTTCAGCGGATAGATGATGTTGACAGTGTGTATGAGCAAACAGCTTATACCTTAGGGGCTAACAAATGGCAGCAAATCAGAACGGTTTTTATACCCTCTGTTATTTCCCGCATATCCGATGATATTCGTGTATTGGTGGCTATTTCATGGACTTATATCATTGTCGCCGAATTGGTTAATGCCAATTCGGGGGGTATCGGTGCCATTGCGTTTAAATCTGCCCGAATGAGCCGTATTGACAAGGTTTTTGCCATTTTGCTGATTATTGTTCTTATCGGGTTCATCCAAGATAAATTATTTTTGCTATTAGACCGTTTGTTTTTACCCCACAAACATCAAACTAAATAAACCCGCCCAACGAAAATATGTCACTTTTTTTTACAGATACTCATCGGGATAATATTGTAGGGCTAAAGGATATTCAACAATCTTACGACAACGGTAAAACTGTTGTACTCAAAGACTTTAACCTGCTGATTGAAGACAAACCTAATCAAGGGCAGTTTGTGGTGATTTTAGGAGCTTCGGGTTGCGGTAAGTCAACGGTGCTTCGCTATGTTTCAGGTTTACAACAACCAACATCGGGAGAAGTCAATCTTTATGGGGTGCCCCGTAAAGAATCGGATAGGGTTGGCATGGTGTTTCAAAAGTACTCCTCTCTTCCTTGGCTCACAGTTTTAGAAAATGTCGCTCTGGGTCTGTACTATCAAGGGATGCCCAAAAAAGAACGTGAAGAAAAGGCTCGCGAAATGATAATAAAAATGGGTTTGGGTGGTCATGAAAATAAATTTGCTCAATACCCGACACTTTCGGGAGGACAATTACAAAGGGTGGCCATCGCTCGAAGTTTATTGGCAAGCCCGCGCATCTTATTGATGGATGAACCCTTTGGGGCATTGGATGTAAATACCCGTTTGGCAATGCAAGATATGCTGCTTCAAATTTGGTACGAAGTACACCCCACCATTATTTTCGTAACGCACGATATTTCGGAAGCGGTTTACCTTGGCGATGACATTTACATTATGCGCGCCAATCCCGGTCAAATAGTAGAGCATATTTATGTTGATTTACCCTACAAACGCGACCGTTTTATTAAACGCACCCCGCGTTTCGAAGAATTAGTACACTATACCGAAGACTTGATGGTGAAAGTAGATGCCATTTCTAAAAAGTAAACTCTCTATAGCATCGGCTAATAGATATCATAATTCAACCGATAGGGTTTAGGTAACTTTACAGCACCTCAAAAGCATCCGAAAGGATGAGTTTGACCAACCCGAACAAATTGAGTACCTTTGTAGTTTATGAAAGCACAAAAACTCCAACCAATCCTACAACAGCTATTTATTTGGCTGTTGCTCATATTCATTACTTTACCCACTTTTGCCCAAAAAGAAACTAATTTTTGGTATTTTGGTACTTATGCCGGTGTAAGTTTTGATTCTGGTGCTCCCATAGCCGTAACCGATGGAATACTAAGCACCAATGAAGGTTGCGCTACGATTAGTGATGCAGACGGACAATTACTTTTTTACACCAGTGGTAACCGGGTTTTTAACCGCAATCATGTTCAAATGCCTAATGGATTTGGATTAGCCGGCGATGCTTCTTCTACACAAGCGGCTGTTATTGCTCCATTGCCCGGAAGCACAACTACCTATTATATCTTTACTGTTGACGAAGAGGGTGGCACATTAGGATTTAGGTATTCAATCGTAGATTTAACCCTTCAAGGTGGTTTAGGAGATTTGGCGGTAAAAAACACACTCCTACTCACTCCCGTAGCCGAAAAAGTAACTGCGGTAAAACACAACAACAATTTTGACATTTGGATCATCACCCACGAATGGGACTCCGATGGCTTTTATGCTTACTTGCTCAATGCAGCGGGTATTAGTGCCACACCGGTGGTTAGTAATGTTGGATTGGTACATACCGGCGGCAGTTTAGCACCTAATGGTAATTCGGCGGGTTATATGAAAGCCTCGCCTATTGGAAATAAACTTGCATTGGCAATTAAAGAGATGAACCTGTATCAGATTTTTGATTTCAACACTTCCAATGGAGTTGTTTCAAACCCTATTACCACCCCTGCGAGTTATGCAAATGCTTACGGTGTTGAGTTTTCAAATGATGGCACGAAGTTGTACGGCTCGAAATATGGTTTTGGAGGGCCACAGATTTTTCAGTTCGATTTAGAAGCGGCAACTCCTGCTGCTTTAGTGTCCTCTGCTGTGTTGGTCGGGTCATCGTCAAGCCTTTTTGGAGGGGCGTTGCAATTGGGTTTGGATGGTAAAATTTATTTTGCACGACACCAATCGGACTGGCTGGGAGTTATTCCAAACCCTAATACGTTTGGCGTAGCTTGTGGTTACGTGGATGATGGGGTGAATTTAAACGGCCCTACTTCCAATTTTGGATTACCCAATTTTGTACAGAGTTACCTCAAACCTACTCCTTTTACCTACGCTAATACATGTTTCGGAAGTGCCACGCAGTTCGATTTAATTAGTACTGCGTTTGTCGCCTCAGTAACTTGGAACTTTGGCGATGCTGCTTCGGGCACTAATAATACTTCCGCCCTGTTCAGCCCTACCCATGTGTTTTCTGCTCCCGATGTTTATACTGTTTCTTTGACCATTACCCTAACCAATGGTGTATCGGAAACAACCACCCAAAATGTACTCATTCATCATGTATTGACCAGTATAGACTTGGGAACAGACCAAACGCTTTGCACTTCCGAAACACTGACATTAGCTCCGGTTGCCCCCGGTGTGGTCACTTATTTGTGGCAAAACGGAAGTACAGCCCCAACTTTTACCGTAACTCAAGCAGGCACTTATAGTGTAACCGTCAGCAACGTTTGCGGCTCGGTTACCGATGCCATTAACATCGCCTATAACCTTGCACCCGAAGTAAGTTTGGGTAGCAACCAAACGCTTTGCAGTGGTCAAACACTTGTGTTAAATGCAACACCTTCCAATGGCGCATTATACAACACTTATCAATGGGAAACAGGGGAAATCGTTCCTACCTATACGGTTACTTCGGTTGGTCTTTACAACGTAACGGTCAACAACCCATGTGGAAGCAGTACATCAAGTGTTATGATTGACTATTTACAACCACCTGTTATTGATATAGGCCCGGATGAAATAGTCTGTCAAGGATTGGCAATTACCCTGAATGCTACCCCCACCAACCAAACATTGACCGGACCGATTACCTACCAATGGCAAAATGGCAGTATTACCCCTTTGCTCAATACTTCGGTAGCCGGTGCTTACAGTGTAACCGTGAGCAATGTTTGTGGAACGGCTACCGATGCAATGACACTAAGCAATATCTTTCCTCCCAATATTAGTTTTGGTCCCGATGCTTCTTTATGTCCGGGTGAAACCTTTACGCTTGATGCCACAATACCTGATGGGATTTACTTATGGCAAGACGGCAGTACTGTACCAACGTTTACGGTTACTCAAGCAGGTAATTATTGGGTTCAAGTTTCCAATTTATGTGGTGTAGTCGTTGAAGACATTAACGTGAGCTACCAAGCACTTGCCCCACCTTCACTTGGATCTGATATTACAATCTGTCCCGGTCAAAACCTAGTTCTTGATGCCACCACAGCAGGAGTGAGTTATGTTTGGCAAGATGGCAGTACGGGTGCTACCTTTAATGTAACGACACCCGGCATTTATTGGGTTCAGATTAGCAATAGTTGCAGCACTCAAACAGATAGTGTTTCGGTGAGCTATGCCATCAACCCTGTCATAGATTTAGGCGATGATGTGCAATTGTGCGAAGGTGAAACTTATAGTTTTGATATTACCATCCCCGATACGCAGGCTACTTATTTGTGGAGTACCGGAAGTACTTCGCCGCTCATCACCATTACTCAATCCGGTACCTATACCGCTACGGTTACCAATCAATGTCTAAGTGTTAGTGATGTAGTGATGGTTGGTGTTACCACACTTCCCATGGTAGATTTAGGTAACGATGCCGTTTTATGTCCCGGCGAATCCTTGTTACTCGATGCGACCGAAGTGAATACGACCAGTTATCTTTGGAGTAACGGCAGTACAAACTCTACGTTATCTGTTTCAACATCGGGGCAATATTCTGTTACGGTCAGCAATTCGTGTGGTACAGCTTCGGATATAGTCAATGTAGGTGTAGGTACTCCTTTAATCATTGATTTGGGATTAGACCAAACACTATGCGACAACGAAACAATTACCTTAGATGCCGCAACTTCGGGCGTAAATTATCTGTGGCAGGACGGTAGCACAAACGCTTTGCTGACAATTTCGCAATCGGGAACTTATTGGGTACAAATCAGCAACAACTGTAGTTCGACAGCCGATACCATCACAGTCAATTACCTTTTTAGTCCAACGGTAAGTCTTATTCAAGACACCGCTCTTTGCACGGGACAAACTTTAATATTAGATGCGACTTCGCCCGATACTTCGGTCAGTTATTTATGGCAAGACGGTAGTAACAATGCCGATTTTTTCGTTTCACAACCCGGTACTTATTCCGTAACAGTGAGTAATAATTGTGGCTCGGCTTCAGATATGGTTTCTGTGGATGAAGATCCATTACCCCAAGTTTCTATTTCAGGGCCTATTGAGTTCTGTATTGGCGATACGGTTACACTCACTGCTAATGCCGTTTTTGCAAGTGAGTTTCTATGGTCAGACAATAGCACATTATCAACCCTATCTATTGCCGAAGCAGGGATATACGAAGTAACTATTCAAAATAATTGCGGTAGTGCTTCGGATATTATTAGTGTCCAAGCAAACGATTGTACTATTCCCGAACCTCCCGTTCCTTTGCCTTGTACATTGTTGGTTCCTAATGCTTACAGCCCTAACAATGACGGGATTAACGATTACTTTAGACCGGTCTATAATTGCCAAACCGATTACGCCAATTTTGCCGTTTACAACCGTTGGGGACAACTCGTTTTTGATGCCCAGGATATTTTTGGCGAATGGAATGGTAAATTCCAAAACGAAAACTGCCCCGCAGGTGTTTATGTGTGGATATTGGAATATCGCAATCATTTGAACGAAATAGAAATCCTTAAAGGGAATGTTACCCTTATCCGATAGGGAAAAAATGACCACTATCGTTTCTATTTTGGCATTTTAAAATTCACCAAACAACTTACCAATTAACACATGCGCATTATTTTGTTTACCGGCAAAGGCGGAGTAGGGAAAACTACCATTGCTGCTGCTACCGCTTTAGAAGCCGCTCAAAAAGGATACAAAACCTTAGTCATTTCGACCGACCCTGCTCATAGCCTTTCCGATGCCTTAAACGTTCCGCTATCACCCGAACCTGTTGAAGTAGCCCCTAATCTGTATGGGCAAGAATTCGATGTGTATTACTCTATGAAAAAGTATTGGGGCAATATGCGCCAACTCATGTTGAGCCTTTTTAAATGGAGAGGCGTGGAGAATGTAGTTGCTGAAGAACTCTCAGTACTGCCGGGCATGGAAGAAGCCTCTGCTTTTTTGTGGTTGGAAAAATACTATACCGAAAACAACTACGACCTTATTGTGATAGACAGTGCCCCAACGGGTGAAACGCTCACCTTGCTTACCTTACCACAGGTAACTCAATCGTGGTTGGTAAAAGCATTTCCGGGACAAAGCATGGCAGTTAAAACAATGGGTTTTGTGGTTCGCAAAACGACCGGCATTCCTTTGGATAAAGGTTATGCCGAATTGGAAAACTTGTTTGCCAAGTTAGAAAAGGTGCAAAAGATATTTCTGAACCCCGATATCTGCTCCATCCGTATTGTGGCCAATCCAGAACGTATGGTGATACAAGAAGCCAAACGAGCTTATACTTACCTGCAAATGTACGGCTATAATGTGGATGCTTTGGTGGTCAACCGCATCTTACCCCCAATGGAAGCAGGTTCGCTGTTTGAAAACTACTTGGTTTCGCAAGAAAAATATCTGACAGAAATTGAAGAAGCCTTCGCCCCCCTTCCTATTTTTAAAGTTTATCACAGGGGGCAAGAAGTATTTGGCTTGGATTTGCTTAAAACTATTGGGCACGATATTTATGCCAATTTAAACCCGGCCGATGTACTGCATCGCGAAAGTCCGTTTGTTGTGCGCGAAGACGAAAAGTCTTACGAAATCCGCATCAAACTGCCTTTCATTAAACAACCCGATTTTACCCTCCAAAAGTTTGGAGATGAATTGATTATCACCCTAGGCAATCGCCGTAAAAGTGTTATCCTGCCACGTTTTGCCAATTTTCTTACCCTTAGCGGTTACGAATTTCAAGAACCGTGGCTATCGGTTCGTTTGGCAAAGGGAACGGATTCATAAGGAGCAGGGTTAGCCCTTTTCCTTTTAAACCTTAATGATAGTAGGGCAACCACGAGGGTTGCCCCTTCTCCTAATCCAGCGCATCTTCTTCCCCCAGTTTTCTGGGGGAAGCCTCTACTCGAATACCCTTAGCAATGGCATCTAGATAGTGACTATGTACTTGTTCGTAGGTGATAGGCAGGTCGAAATCAGCCAGTAATGCTTCAATATAAATCTGTGGGTCAAAACCGGTATTGTGACAATATAAAAGGAATGCAAAACAGGCATTAAACAAACGGTTGCATAGTTCTTCAAGAACATCGCCTTCAAGTCTAATGGCAGTATCTGTGGTTTCTAACCCATGATTAGAGGCCAGAATATCCCCCATTAAAATATAGCTTCTCGCATCCGGATCTTTAATAAAAAATATAGTACACGGTAATTTTAGCATAGTGTTGAACCAAAGCATTGGAAAAGACACGCCTTTCCAATCCAAATCTTGCATAGGAATATCATTTCGATTGAGAAACTGCACATCAATTGAAAAAATCCATTTTTCAATCAACTTTGGATAATGCTGAAGACTTAAAACGATTTCCTGGATCGTATGTACATCACCGCTTTTCACCACGTCCATCGGAACTGAAATGGTTAAAGTGCGGTAATAAGAATTGGCAATCATTCCGTATTGGGTACTGAAAGCGGTTACTTGGGGGCTACCCGGTGGAAGCAAGTAAAGCGGACTTTTTTTGGGGTCACCTGTTCCTTGAGCATAGCTGAGGGATTGGCTGCAATCTAAAAGGTTTTCTTTGTCGTAAGCCTCTGAAATGGTTTTACGGGCTTCGTCCCATAGTGCATATCCTTCCTTTACTGTTAGATGAAGTGTTTCATAGTTCACATCCACTTCGCTATGGAGTTTTAGAAAATCAGTAAACTTTGGGTTCTCCCCTAACAATTCCTGTTCATCTTTATCATAAGAACCCAAGTCTAAACTCCATTTATCGTATTCTTCAAACAAGGGTCTTCGAAACTCAAAATATTGCTCGAAAACTTCAGTCATGTCGTCATCGTCCTTCATGAGTTTAAGATATTCGTCCCATAACTTACTATACTCCTCGATAACCACTTTAAATATATTGTCATGAAACAGCGTAATGTTGTCGTGGTAATCACTCATCCGTTCATCGAGGTCGCGCAGCAATTCTAAATTATCACTAATATTAGCTTTAGCAATAGCTTCGGCCTCTTTTAAAAAGTTACCCAATGTTTCGTGTATCGGCTTAAATGCTTTTAGGCAATAAAGTATGCGATCATCCATTTCTGTATATTCAAAATACATCCGTGCAAGATCGTTTCGTTGCGCTTCGACTTTAGTGTGTAAATCGAGGTACTTTTCGAGCAATTCTTTCTCAAATTCCGATTCTTGTTTGGTATCATCATACTCAAGGGTGATGGTACGCAAGGTGTGGGGAATGATTTTTTTTGACATGATTTTTAATTTAGGGAGTACAAAAAATTTGAAAATCGTATTGGCCAAGCCAAATGTTTAAGAATGGGTTAACAACTCGCCTTACTGAAATTTATATGCTTTTCTCAACAAATCGGTTCACTACTTACTAGGAAGAATACCAATAGAACAGGTAACATACTAACTATAACAGCAAAATTAACCAAATCTTTTTTGCAAGCAAAAAATACGGTCAAAATTTTAAAAAATGCGCCCTTTTTTCCTTAATATAACCTAACTCAAAGATTGAAATCACATCATTCTCAATAACAATCTCCTGTCAATTGTTAGTTTTTTCAGTACCTTAAAACACTCGCTCCAATATGCCCTACATTTTGTAGGAAGAGATTGAAGTCTGTTATTGTAACATTGCCATCTAAGTTGGCATCTGCATTAAGGTATTGATTAGAGGCAGTACTTTGTGAAATGTATTGGATAAAATCGGCAAAACTTATGATGGCATCGGCATTCAAATCACCTGCTTTAAGAGTATATTGACCATTGCCTGCCAAAACCAATTGAGATGTACCAAATAATATATTACCGGGTAGAGAGAAAGCAAACGGCACAATATTGGGCAATGTTACCGGAGCACTACTGATAACCGCTGCATGATTGCGTGTTTTTAGCGAAAGGTAGTAATTACCCGGAAGGAGGTTGGGAAAAGTAATGCCACTAAAACTGCCGTTGGCATCTATAATGCTGCCGTTATTGAGCAAAAGTGCTGCACGAGTAGCTATTACAACATTGCTGATATTGCGAACTTCCAGAAGAACCCAATCGGTGGTGTTGGCGGGAATTGTGGCAGCAGTTTCGCTCCCGTTATAAAACCATGGCGCAGTATTAAAGGGCTGAATATTAGGAAGCAAGTTGTTGTTGCGCAAGAGCGTATGGTGCAATTGATTAACAGGGTTATAAGCTCCCTGCAACAAAGCGTTAGCTCTTATTTCGATGTTGGGAGTAGCTAAATTAGGTGCTTCGCAATTGCAATCATTGGTATAAACTTCAAACTCCAATAACCGGTAATAAAAAATGTTTTGTTGTGTTAGATTAAGTCTAACATATCTGCCATTGACATTTTGCAGGTTTTTATACAAATCTATTTGCCCGTTTTCGTTTGTCGCAGTAGCAAAAACTGTCCAATTTACATCGTCAAATGAAGTTTCTAGCGTATAGTTTTTACCAAACAGAATCCAATCCCAATTCAATTTGATTGCGGAAATAATTTTGACCGTGTCTAAATCTACTTTTATCCAGCCAGATTGCTGACCAAAAGCAGAAGACCATGCCGTATTTGTCAAACCATCGTTTACATTGTGAGCTAAATTTACAGCAGTAGTATCTAAAAAGGAGGAAGCTGTAATAGAACAGATTCGGGCTTCGTTAACCGTTGCATTTAATGATCCGTCAACCCAAGCAGGTATCATTTCAGCATGGACATTGTTGCCTAATGCTTCAAATTCGGTTTTAGTTAAGTAATGAATTTTGGGCAAATAACATTTCATAAAGCCGTTGCGCCAATTTAACCCGATTAATGTGCTGTCATATAAGGTGCCCGCCCAATCGGAATGAGAAAAATCCAAATGATGTTCTTGGGGTGAATAATCAAATGTCCATTCGGGGTCAATATTTACATATCTAATTAGCAACCCCATATCGCTTTGTGTTCCCCAATCTACCCAACTAACCCCATTTGCTTCAGTAGCATTTGCAGGTCTGTCGTTTGCTCTCGAATAGGCGATTACATAGTTTCTATTGGCATCTATTTGAACTTCAGAATCGGCAATTCCATGAATGGTGGTGGCAGGTAAGGGCGATAGTGGGTCATCGTCAATTCCGCAAATACTCCAATAGCGGACTTCTCCAGCTGTCATAACCGCCTCACCATTTCTGGTGGAAGGGAAAGTCGGTAACCTGCCGGTAAGCACAGCAATTTTACCCGGTTCAACGGTCATTCTTCTTCCAAGATAACTTGCGTAATTATTTACCGTGGCATGTGGCTCGTAATTTCCGGGTGCAGGTTGAAACTCGCCCCTGCCGGTCCATCCCAATTCAATTTCCCTTACTCTTGCACCGCTATCTATTCGGTTCCAACCATTTACTTGACAAACCCCGGTGAGCATACTTCGAGTAATACTCCATGACTTAAACCATCCTGTTTCAGGTCCAAAATTTTCATTTGGATTAGGGTTTGTAACCCGATTTGGTATGGTTAAATCTGCTCTATCCTGCAATTTTGAAAAATCCGAACCGATGAAGTATTTTTCGCCGGTGGGTAATTCAAAATATACTTTAGGCATATTCACTCCACCCATCGCTCCTTTATCAGTATCTGGTTCGTAAATCCTTATCCAAAGGCATCCCAAATTCCAATCTCCCGGCGTTTCAAGAGGTGTTCCTACAACAGTTTTGTGTCCAAGTGGTCCCTGATACACCAATAATGCCCCTTTGCGGGTATTGCTATTTTCGGTACGGTATGGAAAAACATGTGCAGAGTTATTTAAAGCAACCGGATCGCCGGTTGTTAATTCAAACTCTAGTTTATAGCTTCTATACGTAGCATTACGGTTAGCACACAATCTGAACGGATTAGTATGACCGGGTAAAGGTTCAATATCCGCATCTGCTACCGAAATTTCTGCTGTTCCAAATTGCCTTTGTGCATAATACTCAACTCCATTTAAAGGAGGTGAAATTTGAAGGGAAAAAAAACGGGCATGGGGGAACTCTCCTTCTACAATCATTTTGCTGCGAAATGGGGCCAATGCAGTACCTAAAAAATAATAAGTAACTTTTGGATCGGGAATGCCGGCATACAAAGAGTCTTTGTTAATGGGTTTAGCAAAGCGAACTGCCCAAGTTTCGGCTAAAGTTACCGAATCTGGATGTTTGAGATAGAAGTTTTGGCTATCTTCAATCCCCTGAGGAATAAGCGAATCAGGAATTTGTGCAGGCACCAACCCTTGTGTCCACAAGTAAATATAATCTTCCAGTTTATCAGATAAGATTTGAGCTTCTTCTACCACCTCCGAAGGTGGTTTGTTGGGATAGGGGTCGGAAGGAGGAAGGCAAGAGGTGAAAAATAACACAGCAATTCCTGCCAAAAAGAATAGTAGTTTCATGTCCTTAAAGTGATACATTGTGAACAACAACTAATAAGTTTTTTGTTATGGGCTATATAAAGAATTACGTAATGATTGATTGTGAAGTCGAATTGTTCTTTAAATTTTTGAACGATTTGGCGAATTAGCAAAACCAATTAACCCCACCCCATGCCGATTACAAAGTCAAACCTCTATCAATTCAAAAAAATTAAAGCACTAAAATACAAGAAATTTAGCTTGTTTCAAGAACACGACACCATTAATACTAAATCGTCAGAATTTTACTAACTTCACTTAACCGGCTTTCGATGTCGGAACTACAATCTCTCAGATTTAGAATTGGTTACCACGTTTAAACAGCAAACATTCAAGTTAACAATACACAAACTACAATATGCCCGACATTTTGTTGAATCGGTTAAAACCTTTCGTTACAAAGTTTTTGTCAGTAGGTAACTGAAATTGTTAAATACAAAAATCCTTCAAAGCAAATGTATGTTTCAACTATTACCGTATCTTTGAAAGCAGAACAAGGTTTTATACAATCATAAGCTACCCACGTTCAATACCCAAACACTAATGAAACAACAATATGGGCTTTTAACCTTCGGAATAATCACCGGCATTGCTTACGGGCTTCTTACACATTTAGTATTGGGTCAAAATACTACATTAGCTTCGTTAACTTATTTGTTGTTCATCCCGGCCATTTTAGGAATGATACCGATGATGTTTGCCGACAACGAGCAACTCAAATCTAACCTCAACATCATTTTAATCCCTTGTCTGACCATTGCAACTTACTTTTTGACCTTGTTGCTTTTTGGTCTTGCAGACATAATAGGTTTGCTCATCCTGACCATTCCCTTCTTTTTCTTAGCGACAATTGGCGCATTAATCTACCGCAAAATACAATTTAGCAAACTGATTACCAAAGGTAAATTACTGACCGTGATTGTTTTACCTTTTCTCTTCGCACCCATTGAGGCATACATGAAAACACCGACTGCCACAAACACCATCAAGAGTGAAGTCATCATTTCTGCAACGTCGGAAACTATATGGAATAATATTGTTGCGGTTAAAACTATTGACAAAAGTGAATACAACGCAGGCTTTTTTAATTCGGTCGGTATTCCAAGACCAATCAATGCAACGGTGGACAAGCAAGCAATTGGCGGACAAAGAATTGGCAACTTTGAAGGCGGACTAAAATTTATTGAAACCATTACCGAATACAAGGAAAATGAATTGGTTTCATTCGATATTGCCATTGACCCCAATACGGTTAGACAAAAAGTGTTTGACCAACAAGTTTTGAACGGCAGCTATTTCAAATTTGTTGACGCAACTTACGAACTAACTAAATTGAATAACGAACAGGTTAAGCTGACGCTTTCCTCAAGTTATCAGTTGAAGTCCACCATCAATTTTTACGGTAAGTTTTGGGGTAACATCATCTTAACCGACTTTCAAGACCGGCTATTAAGCGTAATTGAAGCAAGATGTGAAAAGAGTAAATAACCGGAAGGGCTTGCGGTTGTCTTAAGTGAAGGAGGTGTTTTAAATTGAAGTTGTGTACAGTTGTAAGGCGTGTCCCTAAAAATATTGAACAATGTTATGACAGAAGAGAGGAAGTATGTAATACCACTACACTATCCAAAACAACCCACTCAAATTCCTCTGAGGAGTTTATTTTAAAGACGTTTGCCATTAAAGCATGGTGTAAAATTAAACCATAGTTGGTATAATATAGTGTTGCAAAAACAAAAAATATGTCCACTATAAAATCAGCCATTCTCGGTTTAGAAAGAAATGGTTATGTAAAGTACTCGTTTTGACGTAGTTATACATTTTGGTAAAATTCGGATATTTTTTGCTAAATCTGTAGTATGCTGATTATCAATAGTGTATATAATGCTGAAAATCTAAACCGAGAACGGCTGGGCACATGTTATATTTTTAAGCAAAAAGCGTTATTTGTATTAGCGAATTGAAGTGATTCTCGGTTTAGGGAAAAAGTTATATAAATTACTCCAAAGCTGGGATTTTCACCTGTTGTTGTTTTGGCTATAAAACGATAAACAGCTCCTATAGATGTAGTGGGTATTAGATAAAAGACACTTCTTGTTTTTTTTCCACAAAGACTTAACCCAAAGATGACAAAACCTGCCGCTTCTTTAAAACTTTATGCTCATCTAATACTGAGATGAGCGGTTTGAACATGTTTTGGAGTAACTTCGGTGATACCGTATCAATAGCTTGACGTAAAGCAGTATCGCTCGGTAATACGTCTACCCCGTAAACCGTCTTTAAGTTCTCTGACCAAACACTGTATTGCTCCCGAAAACTACTTAACGAACTGTCTTTTAAGTGGAACATCGCAAACGATAACCCTAACATATTGCTAAGAGAATAGGTCTGGTTGAATTTGCGAACATCTTTATCGCCTCAAAACCAGCTCTTCTAATCTTATTAACTCGTCTATCATTGTTTAACCTTTTGAACACAAACTAAAGACTTTATTGACTATTTTTACAAGCTGATTATTGTATATTATTTTTGCTAAACCGAAAATCGCTGGCATCATCTGCGTTCTATAATTTTTTTTGGAACGCTGATGATGCGGATGCAAGCAACGCGGGTAAACGCGGATTTTAAAAATTATCTTTTGAAAAATCCTCGTCTTCTATCTAATCAAAGTAACGTTTCCTTTAAGTGCTTCTGTCGAGCCATCGGTAAATGTAACAATGGCAAAATACACATACACTCCCAATTCGCAGTTAATACCCCGATGTGTGCCGTCCCAACCTTTGCTAATATCGGTATCTTCAATTGAGAACATCTCACCACCCCAACGGTCGAACACACGGAGTTCAAACGATGCGATATTGACACCTGCCAATCTGAAAATGTCGTTTCTGCCATCTGCATTGGGCGAGAAAGCATTTGGAATGACCACCTGTTTTTCATATTGCCAAGTAACCGAAATGGTAGCGGTCGAACTACAACCGTTTACATCATAAGCGGTTACGGTGTAAATGGTATTATGCTCGGAAGGTGTCGCTGTGGTAGTGGCGCATGTTGGGCAATCTATGGTTCCGCTTGTTGCCGTCCATTCGTAAATAACACTACCGCTAAATCCGGAAGTAAGCACAGCAGTCAAAGTTACCGATTCGTCGGGGAAGATTAACCCTTCCGGGCTAACTGTTGCCATCACATTGATCACCGAAACGGTGATGTTTTGGCTGAAAGTGCTCGTGCAACCATTCTCATCGGTCATGTTGAGCGTGATGGTGTGTACACCCGTAGTGTTCCATGTTACCGTATGCGGGCCAATGCCGTTGAGTTGTCCTGCGGTACCGAAATCCCAATTGTAAACTGCTCCCGGGGTTTCTATTCCGGTAAAGGTAAATGTTGCAACATCACCCAAACAGATAGAAGACGGTCCGGTAAAGAAAGCAACCGGAACAGCAAGGTCTGCGATGATGGCATTGGCAGTGGTGGTACATCCGTTGGCATCGGTTACGGTTACGGTATAGGTGCCGGCTGTCAAATCACTCAAGTCTTCGGTAGTGGCACCGTTACTCCAGTTGTAGGAATAAGGCAAGGTGCCGTCAGTAACCGTCAAATTAATGCTGCCATTGTCGTTGCCGCAAGTAGCATCAACGCTTGTTGTGGCGGCAATTGGCCCTGCTGTATCAACGACCGTTGCGCTTGCCGTTGCTTCACAACCGTTGGCATCGGTAACTGTAACGGTGTAAGTCCCTGCTAACACGTTGGTTAAATCTTCTGTAACTGCTCCATTGTCCCAATCGAAAGTGAACGGAGCCGTTCCGCCTGATACCGTAACATCTACGCTTCCATTAGCATCCCCGCAGGTACTGCCCACAGCAGAAGCACTTGCCGTTTGCCCGGCAATGTTGTTAACCGTTGCACTTGCCGTTGCCACACAATCGTTGGCATCGGTAATGGTTATACTATATGTGCCGGCGGCTACATCTGTTAAATCCTCGGTAGTTGTTCCGTTGCTCCATAGATAAGTAAATGGAGCCGTTCCGCCCAGTACGGTAACATCCACACTGCCGTTGTCATCGCCACAAGTACTATCTGTAGCGGTAGCACTAGCTGTTGGCCCTGCGATGTTATTAACCGTTGCACTGACGGTTACGGTACAACCGTTGTCATCGGTTACGGTAACATCATAAGTACCGGCGGCTACGTTCGTCAAGTCTTCGGTTGTAGCCCCATTACTCCAAAGATAAGTAAATTGAGCCGTTCCACCCACAACGGTAACATCCACGCTGCCGTTATCATCGCCGCAAGTACTGTCAACTGCTGTGGCACTTGCCGTTGGCCCGGCAATATTATTGACCGTAGCACTTAGCGTAACAGCACAGGCATTGGCATCGGTGATGGTAACAGAATAAGTACCGGCTGCAATATTGGTTAGGTCTTCGGTGGTATCTCCATTGTTCCAAATAAAGTCGTAAGGAGTTGTTCCGTCAGAAACGGTAATATCTATGCTTCCGTTGTCATCGCCACAAGTGCTGTCCGTAGTTGAAGCAACAGCAGTCGGCCCATCGGCATTTGTTAGCGTAGCGGAAATGGTCGTGGTACAACCATTGGCATCGGTAATGGTTAGGTTGTAAGTGCCGGCGGCTACGTTGGTTAAATCTTCTGTAGTTTGACCGCTATCCCATATAAATCCGTAAGGAGTGGTTCCACCCGAAACAGTAACATCAACACTTCCGTTGGCATTACCACAAGTACTGTCCACAGTGGTCGAACTTGCAGTCGGCCCATCTGCATTGGTGATGGTAGCGGTAATGGTAGTCGTACAACTGTTGGCATCGGTGATGGTTACATTGTAAGTGCCGGCGGAGATATTGGTGAGATCTTCTGAAGTAGCACCACTGTCCCAAATAAAAGTAATCGGAGCCGTTCCGCCCACAACGGTAACATCAATGCTGCCGTTGGCATCGCCACAAGTACTATCAACAGGGATAGCACTTGCCGTTGGCCCGGCAATGTTATTAACCGTAGCACTAGCTGTGATGGCACAGCTATTGGCATCGGTTATCGTTACGGTATAGGTACCGGCGGCAACGTTGGTTAAGTCTTCAGTGACATCGCCATTATCCCATATAAAACTGTATGGAGCAGTTCCGCCTATAACGGTCAAATCAACACTGCCATTGGCATCGCCGCAGGTGCTGTCCACCGTGGTTGCACTTGCAGTAGGGGCATTGGAATTGTTTACCGTTGCACTCAAAATTGCTTCACAGTCGTTAGCGTCTGAAATTGTTACGGAATAAGTTCCGGCGGGCATATTGGTTAAATCTTCGGTGGTATCGCCATTGTCCCAAATAAAGTCATAAGGCAATGTTCCGCCTGCAACGGTAACGTCAATGCTGCCATTGTCATCACCACAGGTGCTGTCTAAAGCTGCGGCACTCGCAATGGGTCCATCAGCATTATTAACCGTTGCACTTGCAGTGTCCGTACATCCATTGTCATCAGTAACGGTAACGGTGTATATACCGGCGGCTATGTTGGTTAAATCTTGGGTAATAGCTCCATTGCTCCAAATAAAGGTAAAGGGTGAAGTTCCGCCCGATATGGTCAAGGTAACGCCTCCAACGGCATTACCACAGGAAGAATCGAATGCGGTTGCATTGACAGTTTGTCCGGGTATATCGTTGACCGTTGCGCTTGCTGTTGCCGTACAACCGTTGGCATCGGTTACAACAACGGTGTAAGTATTTGCAACAACATTGGTTAAGTTTTGAGAAATAGCCCCGTTGCTCCAGCTAAAACCGTAAGGAGCAGTTCCACCAATGATGGTAATCGTTACGCTGCCATTGGCACTGCCACATGTAGCATCGGTTGCTAAAGCAGTAACCGATGAAGGTCCTGCGGTATTGGTTAGGGTAGTGCTGACGATGGTAATACAACCATTGGCATCGGTAACGGTTACGGTATAGGTGCCCGCAGCTATGTCAGTCAAATCTTCGGAGGTTGCAGAATTACTCCAATCAAAACTGTAAGGAGTTGTTCCTCCTGATACACTGAGATCAATACTGCCGTTGTCATCGCCACAAGTGGTATTGACAGCGATGGCACTTGCAGTCGGGCCACCAATATTGGTAACCGTAGCACTTGCAGTCGTGGTGCAGTTTGTCGCATCTGTAACGGTAACGATGTAAATGCCGGCAGGCACAGCCGTTAAGTTTTGGGTGTCATCCCCATTGCTCCATAAATAAGTATAAGGCAAAGTGCCGCCGGAAACGGTAAGCGTAACCGTACCATCTGCATTTCCACAGGTAGCGTCTGTTGCGACTGCGCTTGCGGTTGGGCAACCATTATTGATGAGGGTAATACTTAGAACCGCCTCACAACCATTTGCATCGGTTACGGTAACGGAATAAGTGCCTTCTGCCAAGCCGGTAAGGTCTTCGGTAATTTCTCCGTTGTCCCAATTGTAAGTATAGGGGGAAGTTCCACCGCTTACGGTCAAATCTATGCTGCCGTTGCTGTTGCCATTACTTTCATCCACAACCACCGCACTAAGAGTTGGTGCGCCAAAATTGTTGACCGTGGCCGAAGCAATAACGGTACAACCAACATTATCGGTAACGGTTACGATATAAGTTCCGGCACCGATATTGGTTAAGTCTTCGGTAAGTTCACCGTTGCTCCAAACGTAAGTATAGGGAGCAGTTCCGCTGCTTACGGTCAAATCTACGCTTCCGTTCAACAAATCACAAACAGCATCGGTGGCAATGGCATTCGCCAAAGGAGCACCTATATTGTTGACCACAGCATTTACAGAAGTGGTACAGCCATTCACATCGGTTACGGTTACGGTATATGAACCCGCAATAACATTGGTTAAATCTTCGGTAGTTGAACCGCTTGCATCGTTCCATAGATAGGTATATGGAGCAACACCACCCGAAACGGTCAAATCAACATTGCCATCGGCATTACCACAAGTTGCATCAGTGGCAACGGCATTTGAAGTAGGTGCAGGCAATTCATTGATAGTGGCAGTAAGCGTTACCACACAACTCGCCGCATCGGTAACCGTAACAGAGTAATTCCCTGCAACGAAATTGGTTGGGTCTTCTGCGGTCATGCCATTGTTCCATAAATAACTATATGGAGTAGCTCCACCCGATACACTCAAATCTATACTGCCATCGGCATTGCCACAAGTTGCATCTATAGCAATAGCACTTGCAGTCGGAGCACCATCATTCGTAACGGTAGCCGTAGCTGTAACGGTACAACTGTTAACATCGGTAACGGTAACAATGTAGATACCTGCTCCGATAGTCGTCAAGTCTTCAGTAGTTGCTCCGTTAGTCCATATAAAAGAGTAGGGCGTGTTGCCACCGGATACGGTGAGGTTGATGCTGCCGTTAGTGTTGCCGCAAGTTGCATCAATTGCTGTGGCATTTGCGGTTGGGCCGGGAATATTAGTAACGGTAGCTCCGGTTGTAGCAATACAAGTATTGGCATCGGTTACGGTAACGGTATAAAAACCGGACACGACATTGGTTAAGTCTTCGGTAGTCGTTCCATTACTCCAAATAAAGGTAAACGGAGCGGTTCCGCCCGTTACGGTGAGGTTTACCCCTCCATTGGCAGCACCACAGAAAGCATTGGAAGCCATAGCAGCCACACTCGGTCCGGCAGCGTTGGTAATCGTAGCACTCACGGTAGTGGTACAACCATTTGAAGTGGTAACCGTAACGGTATAAGTACCGGCGGCTAAGTTGTTTAAGTCTTCGGAAGTTGCTGAATTACTCCAATTGTAAGAATAAGGTGTCGTTCCACCTGCAACCGATAAGTTAATGCTACCGTTATTGAATCCGCAAGCAGCATTGATGGAAGCAATACTGGCAGTAGGAGCAGCGGTTGAAGTAAGTGTTACACTTTCAACCGTATTGCAACCGTTACCATCTGTCAGCGTAACGGTATAAGTGCCGGCTGCAAGCCCGTTTGCCGAAGCCCCGTTTAAAACTGCATCGTGCGACCAGTCATAGGAATATCCACCAAATCCACCCACACCGAAGGCTTGGATAACTCCGTTAGAGATACCACAAGAAGGGTTAGTGGGGTTAAAGAAAAGTTCGGGGCCATCGGCATTGGGAACGGTGATGCTGACCGATGCGGTACAACCGTTCCCATCTGTAACGGTAACACTGTATAATCCACCCGGAATGCCATTTGCCAAACCGCTTGTTAAGGTTGCACTATGCGACCATTCGTAGGTCAAAGAGCCGGTTCCGCCTATTCCAACTACGGATGCGCTACCATTAGAAGCACCGCAAGTAGCTGAATTGACGTTGACTATATTTAAGGTTGGTCCCGCTATATCGGGAACGGTTACCGAGATGGTGGCGACACATCCATTTCCATCTGTTACGGTTACATCATAAATGCCTGCCAATATGTTTGTTGCAGAGCTATTATTAAGTGTATTATCGTGCGACCACATAAAGGTATAACCACCCGAACCGCCGGTTGCAATGACCGCAGCACTTCCATTTGCATTGCCGCATGTAGCACCTGTGGTACTTAATGCGCTCAAAGTCGGGCCGGCAGTATTTCCGAGACTTGCGGTTAAGGTTGCGGTACAGCCATTTGCATCAGTTGCGGTAACTGTATAAAGTCCAACGGTTAAATCGGTAGCATTACCACTGTTTAAGGAATTATCGTGCGACCAACTATAAGTATATGGAGCAGTTCCGACATTTGCAGTTAAAATAATACTGCCTACACCTTGACCACACAAATCATTACTTAGAGACAGTAATTGTATGGAAGGCCCGCCAATCACGGGAACAACAATTGATTCAACTGATTCACAACCTGCGTCATCCGAAACGGTTACAAAGTAGTTGCCCGCAGCAAGACCCGTAGCAATGGGATTATTTAAAGTCGGGTTGTGCGACCATGAATAAGTATAAATACCTCCGCTTCCACCCGATGCACTCACTTCAATACTGCCGTTTAACAAATCGCAAGCTTCCCCGATAATGCCGACAACAGCAATAGTCGGTGCTCCGATTTCTCCGATGGCAATGGGTAAAACGTTTTCACAGCCGCTACCGTCAGTAACGGATACCACATAACCGCCACTTGCTAAATCAGTAGCAGTCGCACTATTAAGAGCAGGATCGTGTGACCAACTATAGGTGATGGTTCCAACACCGCCACTTACGCCAACGGTTGCACTTCCAGTACTCTCTCCACAATTTGCATCAGACGAGGCAATCAAAGATAAAACCGGCCCATCGGTATTGCCAACATCAATAATAGCTTCATCAGTACAATTATTGGCATCAGTCACTGTCACAGAATAGCTGCCTTCTGTTAAACCTGTAGCGTTATGACTGTTCAAGGTGGGGTCATGTGCCCAAAGATAGGTAAAGATGCCTGTTCCGCCCGATATGATAAGCGTGATATTACCCGTACCGGTACTGCAATTATCGTCCACTACAATAAACGAGTCAATTGAAGGGGGAGGTAATTCATTTACCGTAGCAGATAAAACAGCAGAACAGTTGTTGGCATCAGTAACGGTTATAGTATAAGTACCGGCAGCTAAACTAAAAGCCGAAGGACTATCCAAACTTGAATCATGCGACCATTGATGTACTAACGTCCCTGTGCCACCGGTTACTAAAACAGAAATACTGCCTGCTGCTTGTGCGCAATAGGTTGGAGAAATATTGGCAACTTGAAGGATAGGGGAGGCTTCATTAAAGACATCGCCGGTTATCCAAGCAACACAACCGTTTCCGTCTGTTACGGTAACCGTATAGGCACCCGGAGCTAAATTAGTCGCAATCGGGCTATTGAGTGAAGGTAGATGCGACCAACTGTAAACCAATGTGCCAAAGCCTCCTGTACCTATAACTTCGATACTACCGTTGCTTTGCTCACAAGTAGCAAAATCAACGCTCACCAATGATACGGAAGGAACGTTATCAGAGCCTACGGTAACATCAACCGTTATCTCACAGTTGTTTAGGTCGGTGATTGTTACCGTATAAGAGCCGGCAGGTACGATGTTTAGCAAAACGTTATCGGGTGGTAAACCGCCTGTCCAAGTATAGTTGTAAGGCATCGTTCCGCCACTTACGGAAAGATTGATAGAGCCTGCGTCCAAACAAGTAGCATTGACGGTTGTATAGGTAGCACTCAGGGGTGGCGTAACGGTTACGGTAACAGCATCTTCGGTAGAACAACCACCTGCTGCGGTAACAGTAACATTATAAGTGGTTGTAGCTAAAGGAGTTACCAATAGGTCGAACGTGGTTTCGCCCGTGTTCCATAAGTAAGTACCACCACCTGTAGCCGTCAATAGCGCAAAACTTCCATCACATATCGTTACATCGGGACCGGCATTTGCGATAGGCAACGGGGTAACATTCACCGTTACCGAGTCCTCATCTGTACACCCATTCACCAAGGATACAGTAACTGAATAAGTGGTGGTGGCGGTGGGAGTAACCGTAATAGTACTATTTGTCGCTCCGGTATCCCATAAATAGCTATCGCCGCCCGATGCGGTAAGAGTTACACTGACATCTTCACAAATATTTTGGTCGCTACCGGCATCGGCAACAGGAACTGTATTCACATTGACTATTACGGCATCTGTATTTGTACAGCCGTCTGAATTAGTAACGGTTACCGAATAAGTGGTGGTGGTGCTTGGGGTAACGGATATTGTAGCACTCGTTTCACCGGTACTCCATGAATAGGTACCAATTCCGGTAACGGTTAAATTGACCAATGCGCCTTGGCAAACCGTTTGGTCTGCACCGGCATTGGCAACGGGAACTGTTCCAACAAAGACCGTTACATTATCCATAGCAGTACATCCATTAGCACTGGTTACGGTAACTGTATAAACGGTCGTAGTCGTTGGGCTTACCGAAATTACGGCACTTGTTTCTGTTGTACTCCATTGATAGGTAGCACCTCCCGATGCTGTTAAAGTTACAGAGCCTATTCCTTCGCAAAGGCTTTGGTCAACTCCGGCATCCGCAAGCGGGATAAGATTTACATTAACAGATACACTAGCCTCATCGGTACAACCATTGACATCCGTCACTGTAACAGTATATAGGGTGGTCGTTGCCGGAGTAACCGAAATGGAATTAGTCGTTTCTCCGGTATTCCATACATAGTCAATTCCACCCGATGCGGTTAATGTTGCACTTTCGAGTTCACAAATATTTTGATTTGCTCCGGCATCTGCCACCGGTATCGGATTAACGGTAATGATGGCAGAGTCTTCGGCAGTACAACCGTTCGCTGAGGTAACAGTAACTGTATAGGTAGTCGTTAAAGCCGGAGTAACGTTAATAGTGGCTGAAGTTTCACCTGTACTCCATACAAAACTTACGCCGCCGGAAGCAATCAGCGTAGCATTATTTCCTTCGCAGATACTTTGGTCTGCTCCGGCATCGGCAATTGGCACTACCCCAACAGTTACGGTTATGTTGTCTTCATCACTACAACCAATTGCATCTGTTACAGTAACAGAATAAGTTGTAGTGGAAGCAGGACTGACCGTAATAGCCGATGTGGTTTCGCCGGTACTCCAAACATAAGAACCGCCGCCGATAGCACTCAAAATTACTGTTCCGGTTCCTTCGCAAAGGCTTTGGTCTGATCCGGCATCAGCAACGGGAATAGGGTTAACATTGACGGTTACTGATGCATCATCTGTACATCCATTGACATCGGTAACCGTAACAAAGTAGGTGGTCGTAGCCGATGGCGTAACGGTAATTGTTGCAGTAGTTTCAGCAGTACTCCATTCATAGGCGACACCACCTGAAGCGGTTAATGTTGCACTATCAAGGTCGCATATAGTTTGGTCTGTACCTGCATCAGCTATGGGTAAGGGATTAACCGTTACGGCAACATCATCAGTAGAAGAACAACCCACCGCATCTGTTACGGTTACGGTGTAGGTAGTCGAAAGCATAGGAACTACAGTGATATCGGGTGTGGTTTCGCCGGTGCTCCACACATAATCCACGCCACCGGTTGCGTTAAAGGTAGCCGCAAAGCCAAGACAAATACTTTGGTCAGGACCTGCATCGGCAATGGGTAAGGGGTTAACATTGACCGTAACGTCATCTTCATCGGTACAACCGTTGGCATCGGTAACCGTTACTTGATAGTTTGTGGTAGCAATAGGTGCTACGGTAATGGCAGCAGTGGTTTCGCCTGTACTCCATTGATATGACGTTCCACCGGAAGCGGCAAGTGTCGCATCGAAGCCGATACAAATAGTTTGGTCAGTGCCGGCATCAGCCACAGGAAGCGGATTAACATTGACAACCACAGATGTATCATCGGTACAGCCGTTAACATCGGTTACGGTTACGGTATAGGTCGTTGTTGTCGAGGGCGTAACGGTGATGGTAGCAGTGGTTTCAGTTGTGCTCCATTCGTAAGTGCTACCACCTGTTGCGGTTAAGGTTGCACTGTCTTGATTACAAATAGTTTGGTCGGTGCCGGCATCGGCAACCGGTAAGGGATTTACCGTTACCGTTACCGCATCGGTAGAAGAACAACCCGAAGCATCGGTAGCTGTAACACTGTAAGTAGTCGTAATAATGGGAACGACTGTGATTCCGGGAGTGGTTTCGGTGGTACTCCAAAGATAATCTACCCCGCCGGTTGCGTTAAAGGTAGCAGCAAAGCCAAGACAAATACTTTGATCGGGTCCTGCATCGGCAGTGGGCAAGGTATTGACATTGACTGTAACATCATCTAAAGCGGTACATCCGTTAACAGCGGTAACTGTTACCTGATAATTTGTGGTAGTAGTTGGTGCTACAGTTATCGCATCAGTTACCTCCCCTGTACTCCATTGGTAAGATATTCCCCCGGAGGCGGTGAGTGTAGCATCGAATCCGTTACAAATAGTTTGGTCAATACCGGCATCAGCCACAGGTAGGGGATTAACATTCACGACCACATTGTCTTCAGCCGAGCAACCGTTGGCATCACTAACTGTCACACTATATGTTGTTGTAGTTGTTGGGTTAACGGTAATAGAAGCAGTAGTTTCACCGGTATTCCATTCAAATAGAGTGCCACCTGTGGCATTCAAAATTGCACTTTCTTGATTACAGATGGTTTGATCAGCCCCGGCATCCGCAATCGGCAACAAATTCACCGTTACTGTTACAGAATCATCATCGGTACATCCGTTTGCATCTGTTACGGTTACGAAATAAGTGGTTGTTGCCACGGGACTTACCGTAATAGAGGCAGTGGTTTCGCCCGTATCCCAAACATAACCCACACCACCTGAAGCATTTAATATAGTACTTGAAACTATGCAAATAGTTTGGTCAATTCCTGCATCTGCAATAGGTAACGGGTTGACATTAACCGTTACAGAGTCATTATCCGTACAACCATTTACATCAGTAACGGTTACGGTATAAGTAGTAGTTGCAGTCGGACTTACGGTTATGATATCAGTAACGGCACCATTGTCCCATACATAACTGATACCGCCGGAAGCTGTTAAGACAGCATTATCACCATTACAAATTGTGTCATCTGCGCCGGCATCTGCATTAGGTATCGGATTTACGTTTACAGTGACGGAATCTTCAGCAGAACATCCGTTTGAATCCGAAACAGTAACGGAATAGGTCGTAGTGGTGGAAGGATTTACGGTAATGCTTGCAGTCGTTGAACCGATATTCCACAAATAAGATGTGCCGCCGGTTGCGGTAAGTGTGGCATTATCAAGATCACAAATTGTTTGGTCAGCACCGGCATTTGCAATCGGCAGCGGGTTTACGGTAATGGTTACGGAGTCTTCATCCGTACAACCGTTTATATCAGATACCGTTACCGTATAGGTAGTAGTGATTGTTGGGCTTACTGTAATGACTGAGGTGGTAGCACCTGTGTCCCAAATATAATTGATACCGCCCGAAGCAGTCAAAACAGTGCTTTCAGTAAAACAAATGGTATCATCTGCACCGGCATCAGCGATGGGTAAGGGGTTGACATTAACCGTTACCGAGTCATCATCCGTACAACCGTTTATATCAGAAACAGTCACTGTATAAGTAGTAGTAGTGGTTGGGCTTACCGTAATGACATCAGTAACAGCACCATTGCTCCACACATAATTGATTCCACCTGTGGCGGTTAGAACACTGTTTTCACTATTACAAATAGTGTCGTCTGCACCGGCATCGGCAGTAGGTATTGGGTTCACGTTGACCGTTACCGAGTCATCATCCGTACAACCGTTTATATCGGTAACTGTTACAGAATAGGTAGTAGTTGTAGAAGGAGATACGGTAATGCTTGCAGTAGTTGTACCCGTGTTCCACAAATAAGTAGTACCGCCCGTTGCAGTAAGTGTGGCACTGTTAAGATCGCATATTGTTTGATCCGCTCCGGCGTTTGCAATCGGCAGAGGATTTACGGTAACCGTTACGGAGTCATCATCGGTACAACCGTTTACATCAGTAACTGTAACCGTATAAGTAGTGGTGATGGTGGGAGTTACCGTAATGACCGAAGTCGTAGCACCTGTATCCCATACATAACTGATACCACCCGAAGCAGTTAGAACAGAGGTTTCGCTAAAACAAATGATATCATCTGCCCCGGCATTTGCAGTGGGTATTGGATTTACATTTACGATAACTGAGTCGCTATCCGTACAACCGTTTACATCAGAAACAGTTACCGTATAAGTGGTCGTAGAAGAAGGAGATACGGTAATGACCGCAGTGGTCGAACCGTTGTCCCACAAATAAGAAGTGCCACCGGAAGCTGTAAGTATTGCACTATCTAAATTGCAAATCGTTTGATCTGCACCGGCATCTGCGGTTGGTAACGGATTAACGTTGACAGTAACCGAGTCATCATCCGTACAACCGTTTATATCGGTTACAGTTACGGAATAGGTGGTAGTAGTGGTAGGAGATACGGTAATGCTTGCGGTAGTTGTACCCGTGTTCCATAAATAAGAAGTGCCGCCTGTTGCAGTCAATGTGGCACTGTTAAGATCACATATTGTTTGATCCGGACCTGCGTTTGCAATCGGCAATGGGTTTACGGTAACCGTTACCGAGTCATCGTCTGTACACCCATTCACATCGGTAACAGTTACCGTATAGGTGGTGGTGGTGATTGGGGTTACTGTAATAACATCTGCCGTTGCACCGGTATCCCAAACATAACTGGCGCCACCCGATGCGGTTAAAATCGAGTTTTCACCAAAACAAATAATATCATCAGCACCTGCATTTGCCGTAGGTGTTGGGTTGACGTTAACCGTTACCGAGTCATCGTCCGTACAACCGTTTACGTCAGAAACCGTTACCGTATAGGTAGTGGTAGTGGTTGGGTTGACTGTAATGACAGCAGTTGTAGCACCGTTGTTCCATACATAACCACTGCCGCCCGAAGCGGTTAGAACAGTATTTTCGCCGTTACAAATTGTATCGTCTGCACCTGCATTGGCTGTTGGCAGTGGATTGACGTTTACAGTAACCGAGTCGTCATCTGTACAACCATTTGCATCTGTAACCGTAACTGAATATATGTTAGTGGTAGATGGTGTTACCGTGATGACTGCATTGGTTGAACCGGTGTTCCACAAATAGGAAGTGCCGCCGGTGGCAGTCAATGTAGCACTATTCAGATTGCAAATTGTTTGGTCTGCACCCGCGTTGGCAATCGGAAGTGGGTTTACCGTAACCACGGTGGAGGCAGAAGCACTACATCCGGCAGCAGTTGAAACGGTTACGATATAGGTAGAAGTAGTACTTGGGTTGACGCTTATTGATGCACTGGTGGCACCGTTATTCCATAGATAAGTACCTCCTCCCGTAGCAGTGAGCGTTACAATTTGCTCATTACAAATAGTTTGAGGGCTACTCACTCCCGGAGTTGGAAGCGGGTTAACATTAACAACAACTGTTGTTGCGGCACTACATCCTGCTGCACTGGAAACAGTAACGGAATAAGTGGTGGTTGTAGATGGATTGACTGAAATCGTAGCAGTTGTTGCACCGGTATTCCATAAATAATTACCTCCACCGGATGCTGTGATGACGGCAGTCTCACCGTTACAGATGGTTTGAGGAGTACCGGCATTTGGAGTTGGTAAAGTGTTTACATTGATTACTGTTGATGCTGTTGCACTACATCCTGCTGCATTGGTAACAGTTACAGAATAGGTTGTTGTAACTAATGGGTTAACATTAATGCTGGTAGTTGTCGCTCCGTTATCCCACAAGTAAGTCCCACCTCCCGATGCAGTTAAAGTAGCATTTTCACCAACACAAATTACCTGTGGCAGTCCTGCGCTGGCAATCGGTAACGGATTGACGGTAATCACTGATGAGGCGGAATCGGTACAGCCTGCTGCATTGGTTACGGTGACGGTATAAGTAGTCGTTGCAGTCGGACTGATGGTAATAGCTGCAGTCGTTTCACCGGTATTCCATAAATAAGTGCCTCCGCCTGTGGCGGTTAAGGTCGCACTTTGTCCGTTACAAATGGTTTGAGGAGTACCCGCATCGGGTGTAGGAAGGGAGTTGACGCTAACAACAGTATTTGCGGATGCAGAACATCCTGCTGCGCTGGTAACTGTTACGGTATAAGTAGTTGTAGTCGTTGGGCTAACCGAAATAATAGCGGTCGTTGCACCGGTATTCCAAAGATATGTGCCGCCACCGGTTGCGGTGAGTGTGGCACTTTGTCCGTTACAAATAGTTTGCGGAGAACCTGCACTGGGGGTTGGAAGCGGGTTAACGGTAACTACTGTATTTGCAGAAGCGGAACAGCCTGCTGCACTGGTAACCGTAACAGTATAAGTAGTGGTTGCGGACGGGCTAACCGTAATGGCAGCAGTCGTTTCACCGGTATTCCATAAATAAGTACCTCCACCGGTTGCGGTGAGTGTCGCATTTTGACCGTTACAGATGGTTTGAGGAGCACCTGCACTTGGTGTGGGTAATGGGTTGACTGTTACCACTGTATTAGCAGAAGCGGAACAGCCTGCTGCACTCGTAACCGTTACTGTATAAGTAGTGGTAGTAGAAGGGCTAACTGTAATGGCAGCAGTCGTTGCACCGGTACTCCATAGATAAGTGCCGCCACCGGTTGCGGTGAATGTGGCACTTTGTCCGTTACAAATAGTTTGAGGAGTACCTGCACTGGGAGTGGGTAATGGGTTAACGGTTACTACGGTATTGGCTGATGCTGAACATCCTGCGGCACTCGTAACCGTTACAATATAAGTAGTCGTAGCAGATGGGCTAACCGTAATGGCAGCAGTCGTAGCACCGGTATTCCATAGATAAGTGCCTCCACCGGTTGCGGTCAATGTTGCATTTTGACCGTTACAGATAGTTTGTGGAGCACCTGCACTTGGCGTGGGTAATGGATTGACGGTAACAACGGTATTAGCTGTAGCAGAACAACCCAAACCACTGGTAACCGTTACGATATAAGTAGTCGTTGCAGACGGGCTAACCGTGATGGAAGTAGTGGTTTCACCGGTACTCCATAGATAAGTACCGCCACCGGAGGCGGTCAATGTTGCGCTTTGACCGTTACAGATGGTTTGTGGAGCACCCGCACTTGGGGTGGGTAATGGGTTAACGGTAACAACGGTATTATCAGATGCAGAACAACCCGCTGCACTCGTAACCGTTACGGTATATGTGGTCGTTGTAACAGGGCTAACCGTAATGACAGCAGTCGTTGCGCCGGTGTTCCATAGATAAGTGCCGCCACCGGTAGCGGTGAGTGTCGCACTTTGACCGTTACAAATGGTTTGAGGAGCACCTGCACTTGGCGTGGGTAATGGGTTGACCGTTACCACTGTATTAGCAGAAGCGGAACAACCCGCTGCACTCGTAACCGTTACGGTATAAGTGGTCGTTGTAATAGGGTTAACTGTAATGGCTGCTGTCGTTGCGCCGGTATTCCATAAATAAGTGCCGCCACCGGTTGCAGTAAGTGTTGCACTTTGACCGTTACAAATGGTTTGAGGAGCACCTGCACTTGGAGTAGGTAATGGGTTGACGGTAACAACGGTATTTGCAGTGGCTGAACACCCTAAAGCACTGGTAACCGTTACAGTATAGGTAGTCGTAGCAGACGGGCTAACAGTGATGGCAGTTGTAGTCGCACCGGTACTCCATAGATACGTGCCGCCACCGGAAGCGGTGAGCGTAGCACTCTGTCCATTACAGATGGTTTGTGGAGCACCTGCACTTGGCGTGGGCAATGGGTTGACCGTTACCACTGTATTAGCAGAAGCGGAACAGCCCGCTACACTGGTAACCGTTACGGTATAAGTTGTCGCAGTAGTTGGGCTAACTGTAATGGCTGCTGTCGTAGCACCGGTATTCCATAGATAAGTGCCTCCACCGGTTGCGGTCAATGTTGCACTTTGACCGTTACAGATAGTTTGTGGAGCACCTGCACTTGGCGTGGGTAATGGGTTGACGGTAACAACGGTATTAGCAGTTGCTGAACATCCGGCTGCACTGGTAACCGTTACGGAATAGGTAGTAGTAGTAGCGGGGTTAACCGTGATGGCAGCAGTCGTAGCACCGGTATTCCATTGGTAAGTACCACCTCCTGAAGCAGTAAGTGTCGTACTTTGACCATTACAAATGGTTTGCGGAGCACCTGCGCTTGCTGCGGGTAACGGGTTGACAGTAACCACCGTATTAGCTGATGCCGAGCATCCTGCACCGGTGGTAACCGTAACTGTATATGTAGTCGTAGTGGAAGGGTTAACCGTAATGGCAGCAGTGGTTGCGCCGGTATTCCATAAATAGGTGCCGCCACCTGTTGCGGTGAGTGTTGCACTTTGTCCGTTACAGATGGTTTGAGGGGCACCTGCACTTGGCGTGGGCAACGGGTTGACGGTTAAGACGGTATTAGCAGTTGCAGTACATCCTGCTGCACTGGTAACCGTAACTGTATATGTAGTCGTAGTGGAAGGGTTAACCGTAATGGCAGCAGTGGTTGCGCCGGTATTCCATAAATAGGTGCCGCCACCTGTTGCGGTGAATGTTGCGCTTTGTCCATTACAGATGGTTTGTGGCGCACCTGCGTTTGGTGTAGGTAGCGGGTTGACTGTTACTACTGTATTAGCAGTTGCTGAACATCCTAAAGCACTGGTAACAGTTACTGTATAAGTAGTCGTTGTAACAGGGCTAACCGTGATGGCAGTTGTCGTTGCACCGGTATTCCAAAGATAAGTGCCACCACCGGAGGCTGTCAATGTAGCACTTTGTCCGTTACATATAGTTTGAGGAGCACCTGCACTAGCTGGCGGAAGTGGGTTGACTGTTACAACCGTATTAGCAGTTGCAGAACAACCTGCTGCACTCGTAACCGTTACGGTATAGGTTGTCGTTGCAACAGGGCTTACCGTAATGGCGGCAGTAGTTGCACCGGTATTCCAGAGATAAGTACCGCCACCTGTAGCGGTGAGCGTTGCACTTTGTCCGTTACAGATGGTTTGAGGAGCACCTGCACTTGGAGTAGGTAATGGGTTGACCGTTACAACAGTATTGGCAGTTGCAGAGCATCCGGCAGCACTGGTAACCGTTACGGTATAGGTTGTCGTTGCAACAGGGCTAACCGTAATGGCAGTAGTGGTTGCACCGGTATTCCAAAGATAAGTACCGCCACCCGAAGCGGTGAGGGTTGCACTTTGTCCGTTACAAATGGTTTGTGGAGCACCTGCACTTGCAGCAGGTAATGGGTTAACAGTAACGACTGTGTTGGCAGTTGCAGAACACCCTGCTGCACTGGTAACTGTTACGGTATAAGTTGTCGTTGCAACAGGGCTAACCGTAAGAGTAGCAGTCGTTGCGCCTGTATTCCATAAATAGGTACTACCACCCGAAGAGGTGAGGGTTGCACTTTGCCCGTTACATATAGTTTGTGGAGCACCTGCACTGGGAGTGGGAAGCGGATTGACGGTAACAACAGTATTAGCGGTTGCAGAACACCCTGCTACACTGGTAACCGTTACGGTATAAGTGGTTGTTGATGTAGGAGATACAGAAACAATTGCAGTTGTCGCACCGGTGTTCCATAGATAGGTGCCGCCACCTGTGGCAGTGAGTGTTGCACTTTGCCCGTTACAGATGGTTTGCGGTGCTCCGGCACTGGGTGTTGGAAGCGGATTGACGGTTACAACTGTGTTTGCAGTGGCAGAACACCCCGCAGCACTGGTAACTGTTACGGTATAAGTAGTCGTAGTTGCGGGGCTGACCGAAACAGCGGCAGTCGTTGCACCTGTATTCCATAAATAGGTGCCACCACCCGAAGCGGTAAGGGTTGCACTTTGTCCGTTACAGATGGTTTGTGGAGCACCTGCGCTTGCTGCGGGTAGTGGATTGACCGTAACGACGGTATTAGCTGATGCCGAACATCCTAAAGCACTGGTAACTGTTACTGTATAAGTTGTCGTTGCCAAAGGACTAACTGTAAGAGTAGCAGTCGTTGCACCGGTATTCCATAAATAGGTACCACCCCCGGTAGCAGTGAGTGTTGCGCTTTGTCCGTTACAGATGGTTTGCGGAGCACCGGCATTTGGAGTAGGTAAGGGATTGACAGTAACGACTGTATTAGCAGTTGCGGAACATCCGGCAGCGCTGGTAACCGTTACCGTATAAGTGGTGGTTGATGAAGGAGATACAGAAATAATAGCAGTTGTCACACCGGTATTCCATAGATAGGTACCGCCACCGGAGGCAGTGAGTGTTGCACTTTGTCCGTTACAAATGGTTTGCGGAGCACCTGCGCTTGCTGCGGGTAGTGGATTGACCGTAACAACTGTGTTTGCAGTAGCAGAACACCCTGCTCCACTGGTAACCGTAACGGTATAAGTAGTCGTTGTTGCGGGGCTGACCGATATGGCAGCAGTGGTAGCACCCGTATTCCATAAATAGGTTCCGCCACCGGAAGCAGTGAGCGTTGCACTTTGTCCGTTACAGATGGTTTGCGGAGCACCGGCACTTGCTATGGGTAGTGGATTGACCGTAACTACGGTATTAGCTGATGCCGAACATCCTAAAGCACTGGTAACTGTTACTGTATAAGTTGTTGTTGCCAAAGGGCTAACCGTAAGCGTAGCAGTCGTTGCACCGGTATTCCATAAATAGGTACCGCCCCCGGTGGCAGTGAGTGTTGCGCTTTGACCGTTACAGATGGTTTGCGGAGCACCGGCACTCGGAGTGGGTAAGGGGTTGACCGTTACCACTGTATTGGCAGTTGCACTACATCCAGCACCACTGGTAACGGTAACCGTATAAGTTAGCGTTGAAACAGGTGAAACAGAAATAGAAGCAGTGGTTGCGCCGGTATTCCATAGATAAGTACCGCCACCTGAAGCAGTGAGTGTGGCACTTTGACCGTTACAAATCGTTTGAGGGGCACCTGCACTTGCAGCAGGTAATGGGTTAACGGTAACAACTGTGTTTGCAGAGGCAGAACATCCAGCCCCACTGGTAACAGTTACGGTATAAGTGGTTGTTAAAACAGGGTTAACAGTGATAGTAGCCGTCGTTGCTCCTGTACTCCATTGATAAGTGCCACCGCCCGAAGCCGACAGTGTTGCACTTTGCCCGTTACAGATGGTTTGTGGAGCACCGGCACTCGGAATAGGAAGTGGATTGACGTTAACTACGGTATTAGCCGAAGCAGTACACCCTGCTCCACTGGTAACAGTAACGGTATAGGTGGTTGTTGAAGAAGGGGTAACTGATATAATGGCAGTTGTGGCACCGGTACTCCATTGATAAGTGCCACCGCCTGTAGCGGTGAGGGTAGCACTTTGTCCGTTACAAATGGTTTGTGGAGCACCGGCACTGGGAGTAGGCAATGGGTTGACGGTAACTACGGTATTGGCAGTTGCGGAACATCCTGCCCCGCTGGTAACGGTTACCGTATAAGTAGTTGTCGCAGCAGGGGTAACCGAAATGGCAGCAGTCGTTGCACCGGTACTCCATAAATAAGTACCACCACCGGTGGCGGTCAATGTTGCGCTCTGTCCGTTACAGATGGTTTGCGGAGCACCCGCACTGGCTGCGGGAAGTGGGTTGACTGTTACAACTGTATTAGCTGATGCGGAACACCCTAAAGCACTGGTAACGGTTACCGTATAAGTAGTTGTTGCAGCAGGGTTAACCGATATAACAGCAGTTGTAGCACCGGTATTCCATTGATATGTGCCACCGCCGGTAGCAGTAAGTGTTGCACTTTGCCCGTTACATATAGTTTGTGGAGCACCGGCATTGGGAGTAGGAAGCGGATTGACATTTACAACGGTATTAGCCGAAGCGGTACAACCTGCTCCACTCGTAACCGTTACGGTATAGGTAGTTGTTGAAGAAGGGGTAACTGAAATAATGGCTGTTGTGGCACCGGTATTCCATTGATAAGTGCCTCCACCGGAAGCGGTGAGTGTTGCACTTTGTCCGTTACAGATAGTTTGAGGAGCACCTGCACTAGGGGTAGGCAATGGGTTAACCGTTACCACTGTATTAGCAGTTGCAGAACATCCTAACCCGGTGGTAACGGTAACGGTATAAGTAGTCGTTGAGGCTGGGGTAACTGTTATAGCAGCAGTGGTTGCACCGGTATTCCATTGATATGTGCCACCGCCGGAGGCGGTTAAAGTCGCACTTTGACCATTACAAATGGTTTGAGGTGCTCCGGCATTTGCTGCGGGGAGTGGGTTGACGGTAACAACGGTATTGGCTGTAGCAGAACATCCTAAGCCTGTAGTAACGGTAACCGTATAAGTAGTAGTTGAAGCAGGGCTAACCGTAATGGCAGCGGTGTTTGCACCGGTATTCCAATGATAAGTGCCTCCACCAGTTGCAGTGAGTGTTGCACTTTGTCCGTTACATATAGTTTGAGGAGCACCTGCACTGGGGGTGGGCAATGGGTTAACTGTTACAACAGTATTAGCAGTAGCGGAACATCCTAAACCGGTGGTAACGGTAACGGTATAAGTAGTCGTTGTGGCTGGGGTAACTGTAATAGCAGCAGTGGTTGCACCGGTATTCCATTGATATGTGCCGCCACCGGAGGCGGTGAGTGTCGCACTTTGTCCATTGCAAATGGTTTGTGGAGCACCTGCACTTGCTGCGGGGAGTGGGTTGACGGTAACAACAGTATTGGCAGTTGCGGAACACCCTAAACCTGTGGTAACGGTAACCGTATAGGTAGTAGTTGCTATTGGGCTAACTGTAATGGCAGCGGTGTTTGCACCGGTATTCCAATGATAAGTGCCACCACCGGTTGCAGTGAGTGTTGCACTTTGTCCGTTACATATAGTTTGAGGAGCACCCGCGCTGGGTGTTGGTAAGGGGTTAACTGTTACAACGGTATTAGCAGTAGCGGAACATCCTAAACCTGTTGTAACGGTAACCGTATAAGTAGTCGTTGAAGCAGGACTAACCGAAATGACAGCAGTGGTTGCACCATTACTCCATAGATATGAACCACCTCCAGAGGCAGTAAGGGTTGCGTTTTGCCCGTTACAGATAGTTTGAGGTGCCCCTGCACTTGCAGTGGGAAGAGGATTAACGGTTACAACGGTACTAGCCGTAGCAGAACATCCTAAGCCTGTAGTAACGGTAACGGTATAAGTAGTAGTGGTGGCCGGGTTTACTGTGATAGCTGTTGTCGTTGCGCCGGTACTCCATAGATAAGTACCGCCACCGGAGGCGGTTAAAGTCGCACTTTGACCGTTACATATAGTTTGTGGAGCACCTGCGCTTGGAGTGGGTAAGGGATTGACGTTAACAACGGTATTAGCAGTTGCAGAACATCCTAAGCCGGTAGTAACCGTAACTGTATATGTTGTAGTTGAAGCGGGGCTAACCGTAATGGCGGCAGTGGCGGCACCGTTACTCCATAAATAGGTTCCGCCACCGGATGCAGTGAGTGTTGCACTTTGTCCGTTACAGATAGTTTGCGGAGCACCGGCACTGGGTGTGGGCAAGGGATTGACGGTAACAACTGTATTGGCTGTTGCGGTACATCCGGCAACTGAGGTTACGGTAACGGTATAGGTAGTAGTGGCTACCGGGCTAACTGTAATAGCAGCGGTGGTTGCACCGGTATTCCATAAATAAGTGCCTCCACCGGAAGCAGTGAGTGTTGCACTTTGTCCGTTACATATCGTTTGGGGAGCACCCCCGCTTGCTGTTGGAAGCGGATTAACGGTAACAACGGTATTGGCAGAAGCGGAACATCCCAAGCCTGTGGTAACGGTAACCGTATAAGTAGTCGTTGAAACAGGGTTAACCGAAATGGCAGCAGTGGTTGCACCGGTACTCCATAGATAGGTACCACCACCTGATGCGGTAAGGGTTGCGCTTTGTCCGTTACATATCGTTTGGGGAGCACCTGCACTGGGCGTTGGAAGCGGATTAACGGTAACAACGGTATTAGCAGTAGCCGAACATCCTAAGCCAGTGGTAACAGTAACTGTATAAGTAGTAGTTGTAGCAGGACTAACCGAAATGACAGCAGTCGAAGCACCGGTACTCCATAAATAGGTTCCGCCACCGGAAGCGGTGAGTGTTGCACTTTGTCCGTTACAGATGGTTTGAGGAGTGCCTGCGCTCGGAGTGGGTAATGGATTGACGTTCACAACAGTATTAGCTGTTGCAGAACATCCTGCACCTGTCGTAACAGTAACGGTATAAGTAGTGGTTGCGACAGGACTGACCGAAATGGCGGCAGTGGTTGCACCGGTACTCCATAAATAGGTTCCGCCACCGGAAGCACTGAGCGTTGCGCTTTGTCCGTTACAGATAGTTTGCGGAGCACCGGCACTGGGTGTGGGCAAGGGATTGACGGTAACAACAGTATTGGCTGTTGCGGTACATCCGGCAACAGAGGTAACTGTAACGGTATAGGTAGTAGTGGCTACGGGGCTAACCGTAATAGCAGCAGTGTTGGCACCGGTATTCCAATGATAAGTGCCTCCACCGGAGGCGGTAAGGGTAGCACTTTGACCGTTACAGATGGTTTGAGGAGCACCTGCGCTTGGGGTAGGTAAGGGGTTAACGTTGACAACAGTATTAGTTGTTGCAGAACATCCGGCGACATTGGTAACTGTTACGGTATAAGTAGTCGTTGTAATAGGGGTTACTAAAACAAATGCTGTGGTTGCTCCGGTACTCCATAAATAAGAACCGCCACCGGATGCAGTAAGGGTTGCACTTTGGCCGATACAGATTGTTTGAGGAGTGCCTGCGCTGGGTGTAGGTAAAGCGTTAACGTTCACCACGGTATTTGTTGAAGCGGTACAACCTGCAGCATTGGTTACTGTAACGGTATAGGTTGTGGTTGCAACCGGATTGACTGAAATCGTAGCAGTGGTTGCACCGGTATTCCATAAATAAGAGCTACCGCCGGAAGCTGTAAGACTTGCACTTTGTCCATTACAAATGGTTTGTGGTGGGCTAACATTTGCCGTAGGTACTGTGTTAACAGTTACAGTTGTATTAGCGGTGGCTGTACAACCTACTATACTCGTAACCGTAACGCTATAATTAGTAGTTGTGGATGGGTTAACCGAAATAACGGCAGAGGTTGCACCGGTATTCCATAAATAAGTACCGCCACCGGAGGCAGTGAGCGTTGCACTTTGACCATTGCAAATACTTTGCGGAACACCTGCGCTTGCAGTCGGCGGAGGGCTAACATTCACCAAAACAGATGAAGATGCTGTGCAACCGGCTGCGTTGGTAACCGTTACTGTGTAGGTTGTAGAAGATATTGGACTGACAGAAACAAAGGCAGTAGTTGCTCCGGTACTCCAAAGATAAGTGCCCCCGCCCGAAGCGGTGAGTGTTGCACTTTGTCCGTTACAGATCGTTTGAGGAGTGCCCGCACTTGCTGTTGGTAGCGGATTGACTGTTACTACTTTACTGGCAGACGCAGTACACCCTCCGGCACCGGTAACCGTAACGGTATAGGTAGTTGTAGTGGTTGGGTTTACCGTAATAGTAGCAGTCGTTGCTCCGGTACTCCACAAATACGTTCCACCTCCTGTCGCGGTCATGCTTAGGCTGCTTCCATTACATATACTTTGAGGAGCACCTGCACTTGCAACAGGTTGTGGGTTTACAGTAACCGTTGTGGATGCAGATGCGGTACATCCTCCAACACCGGTAACGGTTACTGCATAGTTGGAGGTTGCACTTGGACTTACCGTAATAGTAGTAGTCGTTGCTCCGGTATTCCATAGATATGTGCCGCCTCCCGATGCTGTTAAGCTGGCACTTTGTCCGTTACAAATAGTTTGGGGTGCTCCTGCATTTGCAACCGGCAACGGATTGACCGTTACCACTTTTGAAGCAGATGCAGTACATCCTCCTACACCGGTAACAGTAACATTATAAGTAGTTGTTGTAGTTGGGCTTACTGAAATTGTGGCAGTCGTTGCACCGGTGCTCCAGACATAGGTGCCTCCTCCGGTTGCTGTCATGCTAAGACTGCTTCCATTACAAATAGTTTGGGGTGCTCCGGCATTTGCAACCGGCAACGGATTGACTGTTACCACTTTTGAAGCAGATGCAGTACATCCCCCTGCACCGGTAACGGTTACAGTATAGGTAGTTGTTGCAACAGGGCTTACCGAAATAGTAGCTGTCGTTGCACCGGTACTCCAAACATAAGTTCCCCCACCGGTGGCAGTCATTGATAAACTACTACCACTACAAATAGTTTGTGGCGGTCCGGCACTGGCAGTGGGTAACGGATTGACGGTTACTACTTTAGAAGCAGATGCGGTGCAGCCTCCTGCACCGGTAACGGTAACAGTATAAGTAGTGGTAGCTATCGGGCTGACCGAAATAGTAGCGGTTGTGCCGCCGGTACTCCATAAATAAGTTCCTCCGCCGGTGGCGGTCATAGAAAGACTACTACCACTACAAATCGTTTGTGGAGGTCCTGCATTTGCAGTTGGTAATGGGGTAACGGTTACTACTTTGGATGCAGATGCGGTACAACCTCCTGCACCGGTAACGGTTACAGTATAGGTGGTGGTAGCTATCGGGCTGACCGAAATAGTAGCAGTTGTGCCGCCTGTACTCCATAAATATGTTCCTCCGCCGGTGGCAGTCATAGAAAGACTACTACCACTACAGATGGTTTGTGGTGGTCCGGCATTCGCGGTTGGTAATGGGGTTACTGTGACTAATTTTGAAGCTGAGGCAGTACAACCGGCAGCGTTGGTTACCGTTACTATATAGGTTGTAGTAGCTGTTGGACTAACACTGATGGTTGCTGTTGTCGCACCGGTACTCCAAAAATAGGTACCTCCACCGGTTGCGGTCACGGTTAAGTTGCTGCCACTACAAATGGTTTGCGGCGGGCCGGCATTTGCAGTTGGTGCCGGATTTACAGTCACTAATTTTGAAGCTGAGGCAGTACAGCCGGCTGCGTTGGTTACTGTTACCGTATAGGTGGTAGTGCCTGTCGGACTGACTGAGATAGTTGCCGAAGTTGCACCCGTATTCCAAAAATAAGTGCCGCCACCGGTAGCGGTTATGGTTAAGCTTGTTCCGCTACAGATAGTTTGTGGTGCGCCTGCATTTGCAGTAGGAGCAGGGTTAACCGTAACAGTTGTTGTGGCAGAGGCTGTACATCCTCCTGCATTCGTCACAGTAACAGTATAACTGACAGTCGCAGAAGGGGAAACAGAAATAGTCGCTGAAGTCGCACCTGTATTCCATATATAAGAACCACCACCTGTTGCGGTTAAGGATACACTATTCCCATTGCAAATTGTTTGCGGTGCTCCTGCACCGGCTGTCGGTTGTGGATTTACAGTGACGGTCGTGGTTGCAGTAGCGGTACAACCTCCTGCTCCGGTAACGGTTACATTATAGTTAGTTGTACTTGAAGGGGCAACTGTTATACTGGCAGATGTAGCACCGTTGCTCCAAAGATAAGTGCCGCCACCGGATGCCGTAAGTGTAGCACTTTGTCCGTTACAAATACTTTGAGGTGGTCCGGCACTCGCTATTGGTTGAGGATTAACAGTTACTGTATTAGAAGCAGTTGCTGTACAACCTCCTGCTACGGTTACAGTAACGGTATAAGTAGTCGTTGATGAAGGATTAACCGAAATAATTGCACTAGATGAACCCGTACTCCAAAGATATGTGCCACCTCCTGTTGCAGTCAGAGTAGTGCTTTGACCATTACAAATCGATTGCGGGGCACCTGCACTGGCAGAAGGCTGTGAGGTAACTGTAACCAAACTGGATGCAGTTGCCGTGCAACCTGCTGCATTGGTTACTGTAACAATATAGTTCGTGGTTGCTGCAGGACTGACAGTGATACTTGTTGTATTCGCTCCCGTATTCCATAAATATGAAACGCCGCCGGATGCAGTCAAGGTAACACTGCTTCCATTACATACAGTTTGAGGCCCGCCTGCACTTGCAACCGGTGACGCCGCAACACTGATTGAAGTGGTATTGCTTCCGCTACATGGCGGCGGGGTAGTATAGGTAATCGTATAAGGCCCCGGACCAGTACCGGAGGCAATAACAAGACTAAACTGTCCGGTAGTATTGGACCCGCCGACTATACCGGGACCGGACCATGTTCCTCCGGATATATTAGCTGTTAAAGTAAGTAGAGAAGTAGATCCGGCACAAGGAGAAGTTACAGGATTGATAATAGGAGCAGTGGATGGATTGACAACGATTTGTATGCTTTGAGTATCTGTACCACAGGAATTGCTGACAGTATAAGAAATGGTATAGGGTCCCGGACCGGTCCCAAATGCTGTAAGCGGATTAAATATGCCTGTACCGGGATCAACACCCGGCCCTGACCAAATACCTCCACCACTTGCCGAAACGAGTGTAACCGGTGATGAACTGTCACAAAAAGGACCTGCAGGTGTGATGGCAGCACTTGGAGCAGCTGTACTTACATTCACTTGAATCGTAGTTCCGGTGGTTCTCCCGCAAGCATCAGTAACTGTTACAGAATAACTTGTAGTCGTCAATGGACTGACAAATATTGCAGGACCGGAAGCACTATTGCTCCAAACATAGTTGTAAGGGGTAAATTGACTGCCCGATGCTATTACTGCAATCAAAGCAGATTCTCCCGGACAAATAGTCGGAGGGTTACTGATAAATGCTGTAAATGGTTCGGGTGAATCGTAAATGTTTAGTTGTGCAGGTGGAGGGTATGTACAATTGCACTGCAACTCATTAATTTGAACAATAATAGTCTCAAAACCTTCAAAAAGAAAATCTTGATAAGCAATTACGGGTAAAGTGGCAGAAATTTGACCTGCGGGAATGACCACAGTGATAGGCAAGGTTTGATAGTCAACACCCGGAGTAGCAGTTCCTGTGATAGTGATATTCAAGGTAATGGGTAAACTTAGGTCGGTAATATCTCCTCGTGTAAATTGAAAATAACCATCTTGGCAGCCTTCGTAAGCATCTAACGTACCTGTACTGGGTACAAATGATGTTACTGTTACGGCATTACCGGCATTAAAACTATTTGCTGCTAGGAATACTGCCGAGTCGAGAATTTGGTCTCCGGCATCTGCAACTGCTAATTTAATAGTATAAGGTTGGCAAGGGGTTAGTCCTGTTGCTATAGCTGTTAATGGAGTAGTAAAACCATCGAACTGAGTAACAGTACTGCCATTTGGGTTGTTGGTATAATAGGCACTGTTAATCACGTTATTTACTGTATTGATACCAACATAAGTAGAAGTCCCGGGTACCAATGCTATATTTTGCAATGGTACGCCAGGCCCACTGATGAAAAATCCAAAAACATCGTTGAAACTCGAACAAACCCATTCAAGGTATTCATCTGATGCAAAAACATATTGAAACTGAACAGTGCTTGAAAGGGGAACAAAAGTAAACTGAATCACTGACGCATCGTTAGTGGTGGATGCGTTACCGCAAGGGGTTGAAGCCGTAAGGGCGGTAAGATTAGCATCTCCGGCAGTTCCAAACGTGGTGGTTACGCCTGTTTGATTGTTTGGGCCAACCGCATTGGTCGCATTACCACTTGAAATAACAATTCCACTTGAAATACCAATCCCACCACCGTTTGTAAAATAACCAATCGCTGCTGTATTGCCGGTATAGGTAACATTTGAAACTTGTGAACATCCGGTCAAAAATATATTTTGGACCATCCATGCTGCATTACTATTATTACCTCCTGTTTGAACGGTTAAGTTAGAACAACTTGCTTGGCCTTGCCAATTCATGGCAAATCCTGCAGCGGTACTACTTCCATTAGAAACAAAGTTGAGCGTAACACAAGAATTAGTAATGAACAAATTACCGGGAGAAGTATTCCCTGTGTAGCTTCCTAATAATGTTCCAGATGTTGAGTTGCCGCTGTATATATTTATGAAATCGGGGCCATTTTGTAAATTAAATTGCGTAAAATTTAAGTTGATACAATTGGCCCCGGTTGGACATATCGTAAATACGAAGTTTTGATTATTACCGTAATTAAAAAGCAAACCTCCGCTATCGTAAAGAGTTCCCGATGCATTGGTTACACTATTATTACTGATATTATAAGTCTGAGCTAAAAGGCAATTGCTAATCAATGTAAAAAACAAATAGGGTAAAAGTTTTTTCATATTATACCTTCGGTTGTATGAGTCTTAACATAAGCCCTTGACTTAATTAAGAATAATGTAATTTAGTATTTAAAAAAAGTGCCTAAAAATAGGGAATTAAATTTTTCCAAGCGGTTTCTTGATGATTTTTTTACAAAACAGTGCATTGAAATAGACAACTTTGCAAAATAAACTGCTAAAAACGATAAGTGCCATTCATAATAACTCTAATTCTCACCTTGACTTAACATCATCTCACCTTTTTTGCAGAACTTTCTTATTGTTCAAGTTGTTTTTGTAAGGTTTTTATTTTTTAATAACTGCCTTTCAACGGCAGCAATTTTGTTTATAAATGAGTCTCAAAATAAATATCTCTTCGGTTTCTTACCTCAATACTAAACCCTTTTTACACGGTCTATATAAAACAGGGCTAATCAATGAGATTGACCTGCATTTAGAAATTCCTTCTAAAACTGCCGAGAAACTGAAAAATGGAATAGCTCAAATTGGATTGGTACCTGTTGCCATTTTACCCCAACTCCAACAGGCCAAAATCATCACCGATTATTGCATTGGGGCTATTGGCGAAGTAAAAACAGTGGCATTATATAGTCAAGTTCCCCTAAACCAAATTCAAAAAATTTATCTGGATTACCAATCCTGCACATCCGTTCAATTGGTTCAGATACTTTGTAAAGAACATTGGAAGTTAACCGATATTGAATTTGTTCCGGCTCAAGAAAATTTTGAACAGAACATAAAAGGCAATACAGCAGGAGTCATTATTGGGGACAGAACCATAGAATGGGCACCCCGATTTGCTTATTCTTACGATCTAAGCGAAGCTTGGTACCAATTTACTGGTCTCCCTTTTGTTTTTGCTGCTTGGGTTACTACACAAGACCTGCCCGAAGGTTTTGAAACATTGCTCAACCAAGCATTTAAAACCGGATTGCAGTCAATAGAAGAGGTCGTCCTTGAATTTCAACCTAAGTTTGATAAAAATTTTGATGTTCGGGAATATTTCACCCGTTACATAAGTTATGAGTTCGATGTTCAAAAGAAATTGGGTTTGGAATTATTTCTTAGTTACGTCAGGCAAAATACAGCCATAGAAATTCCCTCTCTCATTTAATTAGTGGTAAGAGGTTGTATCTGTTTGTTTCATCAAAGTAATCATAATATCGGATACAACTATGCTACTTTCCTTGCGTAAAGTCGGGAAAAATTCGTCAAAATTTACGGTTGACAAAACTCCTTTGCAGGTTGACAAGACTTCTTTGCAGGGTGACTTTACTTCATTGCAGGGGTGTTTTGTGAAATAACGAAGTGATCAAAAACCTTTGCAGGGGGGCTTTCGCATAAAACAGGGTGACATTGCTTCATTGCAGAGGCGTTTTTAGTTAAAATCGGGGGAATAATAACTTTTGTCAAATGGGTTTTTTCAAAAACACGGGGGGCTTTACTTCATTGCAGGTGTGTTTTGCTTCATTGCAGGGGGGCTTTGCTTCTTTGCAGGAGCGCAATTTATTCTTGCAGGGGTTCAATTTGTACCTATAAGCATCAATTTGAAATATGAAAAGGGTGGAATGTTCAATTGGTATAGGAAAGAAACCATCGTCATAAAGTTCGCAAACCAACCAATTTTGAAGACGAACCTACCTTGTTGAAAAGAGCAAATACTATCTGTTATGCCGTATCGGTTCTTTTATTTAATCTTTTCAGTTAAATGGTTAATTTTGCATTCTCTATTATCTAGTAAATTGAAAAAGCAGGTCTATATAGAGTCGGCTTAACTAAAATCATCCTTAATTTGACACTTATAAAATCTATATCGGGCATTCGAGGTACTATAGGCGGTACAGTTGGTGATAATTTAACTCCGCTCGACCTTGTCAAATTTACCGCCGCTTATGGTGTTTGGTTGATTCAACAAAATACATCAGGTAAGCCGAAAGTAGTTATTGGTAGAGATGCCCGAATATCGGGTGAAATGGTGAGCCGTTTAGTCAGTGGCTCTTTGATGAGTTTAGGTATAGATGTGATTGATATCGGATTGGCAACGACCCCGACTGTTGAAATCGCTGTGGTTGCTGAAAAAGCATCCGGCGGAATCATCTTATCTGCAAGCCATAACCCCGCCCAATGGAACGCTTTAAAACTGCTCAATCATCGCGGTGAATTTATCAACGACGAAGATGGAAAGTCTTTGTTGGCAATAGCTGAGTTGGGTGATTTCATCTTTGCCGATATTAAGCGAATTGGCGTTTACCATAAAAAATACAATTACCTCAAAACGCATATAGCACAGATATTAGCATTGCCTTTGGTGAATGCGGAAGCGATTGAAAAACGGAATTTTACCGTTTTAGTTGATGGTATAAACTCGGTAGGAGGGGTAACAGTGCCGGCGTTGCTACATGCTTTGGGCGTTAAAAATATCGTGGAAGTGAATTGCCAACCTACAGGACAATTTGCTCACAACCCCGAACCGCTACCCGAACATTTGGTTTCAACTGCTTTGGACGTAGTTCGCAACAAGGCGGATGTAGGATTGGTAGTGGATCCTGATGTGGACAGACTAGCTATTATTTCCGAGAAAGGGGCTATGTTTGGAGAAGAATATACTTTAGTAGCCGTAGCTGATTACGTTTTGCAACATCAATTAGGCAATACAGTGTCAAACTTGTCCTCTACAAGTGCGCTTAGAGATATTACTCAAAAAGCAGGTGGCAATTACTTTACCTCTGCGGTAGGTGAGGTAAATGTGGTCGCAAAAATGAAAGAGGTGAATGCTGTTATTGGTGGAGAGGGCAATGGCGGGATAATATATCCCGATTTACACTATGGGCGGGATGCTTTAGTCGGTATCGCTTTGTTCTTATCTCATTTAGCTCTAACCGGCAAAACTTGTTCAGCATTGAGGGAGAAATACCCGGATTACCACATGTCTAAAAACAAAATAGACCTAAGATCTTTTAAAAACGTTGACCCCGATGAGGTACTAATAGCATTAAAACAACGATACGAGCGTTATCCCATAATTGATATTGATGGGCTGCGGATAGATTTTGAACAAGGATGGGTACACCTTCGTAAATCTAATACAGAACCTATTATTCGCATTTATTCCGAAAGTGCTTCCGAAACAATTGCCAACAACATGGCCAAGCACCTAATCACTCAGATAACGGAGATAATTGTTAGTGGTTAATGATAAATGGTTAGTGGTTAATGTTAGATTTTGCGAATTTTATATTTGCTGTTATTATTTTGATCAATTCAACAGTATTATCTGTTTGCAATAGTTCGCTAATTAATAACGAACTATTGTATTAATTATGAGGACGAAAGTCATTTCGAGCAACCCGATAGACTACTCGCACAAATAGATAATTGTTTTGCCAAATTCGATAGACTACTCGCACAAATAGATAATTGTTTTGCCAAATTCGATAGACTACTCACACAAATAGATACTGAAAACTACGGAAAACTAGGAATTAACCTTATCTGGTGTCTAAAATTTCT
>CALCIK010000007.1 GCA_937907475.1 uncultured Bacteroidota bacterium
TGGCAAAGCCTCCATGTCGGTTGGCAAAGCCTCCATGTCGGTTGGCAAAGCCTCCATGTCGGTTGACAAAGCACTCTTGTCGGTTGACAAAGCACTCTTGTCGAATGACAAAGCACTCTTGTCGAATGACAAAGCACTCTTGTCGGTTGACAAAGCACTCTTGTCGGTTGACAAAGCTCCCTTGTCGGTTGACAAAGCACTCTTGTCGAATGACAAAGCACTCTTGTCGAATGACAAAGCACTCTTGTCGGTTGACAAAGCACTCTTGTCGAATGACAAAGCACTCTTGTCGAATGACAAAGCACTCTTGTCGAATGACAAAGCACTCTTGCTGAGTGGGGAATGTTCGTAAAAGTGTATGTCTTAATTCTTTGGGTGGGTCTAATTGACCGAAATAATCAGAATTTTTTGGGCTGCAACTTTCATTCGTTTTTTGCTATGAATGTCATGTTCTTGATTATTTGCGCACTTTAAAAAAGGGGGCATTGGGTGCAAAATTGAATTATTGTCAATAACAGAGATTTTTAACATAAAATAACAACGCTAAAACCCTATTAAATTTGGATAACCGGATTTGAAGAGGAGAATGTGAGGTTGTTGTATGGCTATATTTGTATGGAAAAGGAGCAATTATCAGAGCTGCGCTCTCAGGAAAGTGATGCGTAGGACAGATTGTTTTTTTGGGTGATAGGCGATTGCCGCCCTTTTGTGTCAAGGGGTAATTAAAAGGGCAAGCAGACGAGCTTGTTTAAGCTTTGCATTCGTGCTCCTTGGCCTGATTTCGTCAGATGCTATTAGACGCACTTAATTTTTGACAATGTTAAGTTAATGTGTACGGCAAAATAATTTTAACCTTTTTTTACACAAAAAACTATTTTTTTCCAAAAGATAACTTAGTTTTGCCCTCAACTATATACTTAAACTTGCACACAAATCATAGAAATTAGGGCTTAAAACGCTTGTAGGTTACAGGATTAACGGAACATTAAGAATAAATCACTGAGTGTGAGTGGTTTATGTATTTGGGAATTATTTAATTGTTTTGATTGGGTGTTTTTTAAATTCGTAGTATTACTAAAATTGTTTAATAGCTAAAAAATAATCATAGCCGACAGCAGCGCAAAAAGTGAATTACCAACAAACGTGCCAAAACCGTATAGAAAGGTACTTCATCGCAATAAAAAGGTTGACCTAAAGAATAATTCAGAAAATTTTAAAAACGAACTATGCTTCTTCCGATAAAAAATTCATGGCGATATTTTATGCCACTTATCGCACTCTTTCTATGGATGTCTTGTGGGCAAGACAAACCCGAAACTTCTAAAAAAGAAACACCAAAAGCGGCAACCCAAACTTCGATGGGTGTTGGTACGGATACATTGCCAACGGATAGACAATTACAACGCTATACTGCGGCATTAGAAAGCCTGGAGCGTTTTAGGACAGAACAGAAAGAAACCATGACCCCGGAAATAAAGAAAGAACTAGAAGACAAAATACAAGCATTTACTAATAAAAGAGACTCCTTAAAAGCCATCATTGCCAACTAAAAAAAATTGGATATGAAAAGTAAAACTACCCAGTCAAAGACAGTTGAGTTCTGCCAAGAAACAACAGACCCGAACTTGTTAAACCAACAAAGTAAAAAAGTAAACAGTTTCAATATGAAAAAAGTTTTATCCAACCAAATCAAAAGCAGCAAGCTATTTTCAGTACTTGTTCTGCTTTTATCGTTCCTACTCATTGCCGAAAGCGCAAATGCACAATGTGTAACTTGTACAGGAACAAGAACCGTAAGAGTTACGGGAATTGATATAACTGACTGCGATGATGGATTATGTGGCGATCCCGATCCCGATATCACGCTAAACGGCGTATTATTTACCGCCGATGGCGTTTGCGGTGCTTTCCCACTAACCCCGTTTGTACCAGGTGTAATTATAGTAACCACTTCGGCCACTAACATAATCATAAGTGTTGTCGCTACTGAAGATGATAGCGGAGGTGGATGTGGTGGTGATGATTCTGTCGTTAATACTACTTGGAATATAGATACCTCTCAACCTGCCTATAATCAATCACAATTTTTTGCAGACGATAATAGTGATGGTAACGATTACGACTTTACAATCTATTATGAAGTGCTCTGTGCCACAGAAGGCGGTCCCGACATTATCGGCGCAGACGGTCCTTTCTGTGTAGCAGATCCTAATATCAATCTTAATACAGACCCATCTGTAAGTGGTACTTTTAGCGGAACGGGTGTTACTGATGGTGGCGGAAGCACGGGTACTTTCAGCCCCAGTGCAGCCGGTGTTGGCACACATACTATTTCTTTCACCCCTGCCGGTTGTCCAACTCCGGTTACTATGTTGGTCACAGTTTATCCCAGCTATAGTCCTACATTCACCTTACAAACCAGAGCTTGTGTAGATGACGGAGCAATAGCGTTAACTCTATCAAGCGCAGTTGGAGCACCCCCCGCCGGAGTAACTACCACCCAATTGGCAGATTGGTATGGAGATGGCGTTACCGATAACGGAGGAGATGCCGGTGGTTCTTTTAACCCTGCTACTGCCGGAGTTGGAGTGCATACCGTTTGCGTAGATGTTGGCGTGTCTTCGTGTTTAGCTACATTCTGTCAAACCATACAGGTATATCAGGCAGCCAATTCGTCTTTGAGTACGCCAACGATTTGTGTTACCGGTATTTCAGGCAGCATTACGCTGAACGTTTTACTGACCGCATCCACATCTTTGGGTGGTGTATTCAGCGCACCGTCAACAATTGCAGGTGGCGGTACTTATAGCATCAGTGGTAACGAATTGCTTTACAGCAATTTGAACCCCAATGCTCTCAACTCTGTACAAGTAACATATACGGTTTCTACTTTCTCAGGAGCTACGGGCACATGTACTTCTAGCAGTAGCCCTACCTTCTCGTTCCGTTATGTCGAGCCATTTTATGACGCACCAAGCTCCTTCTGTTTGCAAGATGGCAGCATCAGTATGACCTCCTTCCTCCCTGCTACCTCAACAAGCGGTGGAACATGGACGATGAATACAGGGGCAGGCTTTAACAATGCAGTGATTAATGCTGCCGGCACCTTTGATCCATTAACAGCATTTAATGCTAACGCTTTATCCAACTATGTAACCATTCGATATACAGTTACCCTTTCAGGCTGTACTTACACACACGATGAAGTTGTCCTAATCACATCCGATTGTAATTGCCCGGAAATTTCATCATTGCAACTCAATGCAATGAATTTGTGCTCCGGTACCAATGTTACGACAACGGCCATTACCGATGAAGCACTTTTAGGACAATCCATTTCTTTTGCTTATGTACTCGCTTCTTCAGTTGGGATTGACCCTTATGCAGGAGCGCCTTTCACTGCTTTAGGTTCTGCGAATGTTGCAGGATCCACACCTACTGCAACCTCCTCCTTTGCTCTTCCGGCTAACAATACCTGTGAGCCTGTTCAATATAGAGTGCTTGCTTACTTAGCCGCCTCAACGATTTCCAACTTGGCACTTTCTACCGAATGTCGCCCCGTTGCCAATGCAATTGTAACGGTTTGGCCTAACCCTGCTACGGTAGCCGTTCCGGTTGTAACCACAGTGGATTGTGTTTCTACGATTACCGTCAATTGTGGCGGTTCGGCTCAAGGATTCACCGTTTCGCCTGCCACCTATGTTGCTAACGAAAACGACTTGGCCACTTCCATCAACGTAACGATTAGTGCCGGCGTTGGTAGCCCTTGTGCCGATTTTAATACGACAGCAAACATCCCTACTTGTAATATAGATTGTCCTGACATATACGATGTCATCACTTCCAGTCAAGATCTTTGCACGGTATCACCGTTTACAGCATCACAAACTTTTGTCGTTAGTGTGGCTACTGAAGCAGAATTGGTGGGCAGCAGGATATTTTTCAGCTACTCCTTGTCTAGTTTAGCAGATCCTTATGCAGGAGGAACCACTATTTTCCCATCCTCTCCTACGGGAGGCTTGGTGGCTACAACCGCCGGTGGAATTCACAGAGCAAGTTTGGCAAATGCTTCTTTACCTGCTAACAATACTTGTAACCCTATTACTTACTTTGTTTATGCTTATATCAATTTGGCAAGTGTGGCAGCACCGGGTATTCCCGCAAATTGCCGCCCTGTTGCTATCATACCCGTTACTGTTTGGCCAAATCCCGAAGCCCCTGCTTTCACAACAGGGTTAGTAACCACAACCGATGGCTGTACTTCTTATTTCACCTACCCCGATTGCCCCAATTGGCTCGTCAATCCCGATGGATTTACTGCAAACATCGGCGATATGAACAATAACGGAGTACAAGATAATCTTTCCGTTACGGTTACCGTAACCGTTGGCGGAGGCGTTGCCCCTGCTTGCGAGTTTAATACCACCCAAACTGTTCCCGAATGTTGGCAAGGGGAGTTGACCGGTATGGTACTTCCTACTGCTGCCGGCACCGGTGGTGGTGTTCGTAACGGGCCTATTTTAAACCCCACCACACATTCTTTTACACATGGCACTTGTCCTCCCGATGGTAGTGCTACGGTATTAGCTTTCTGCGACTATTTGGACCATAGCCTTCAACCGACTTATCAAGGCGATGACGAACTATACAATGGCGTTACTGCAGACTACCTTGATTGTGGTCAGGTAGAAGTTCGTGGTATGGGAGGAAACCCATTCGATACCCCCAATGCAGGGTACGATTATAGAGTAGAGCGAGAATTAGCAGGTGTTTTTTCCTTGTTCACTCCTACTAATATCAGTACTACTGTCGTTTTCACAGATGCCGTACAAGGTACATGGCCGGTGAATGCTACTCGTGCTGGAACCCTCAATTTCTTCGGCTTACCCGATGGTTATTACCGCGTGATTATTACCGATGAAGATGCCAATAGCTACAATGTTTATTTTTACATACATTGTAACCGCCCCGAATTAACCACTCAACCGACAATGACACATAGTGCAAACCCATTCGATCCGGCAGGAACGACATCCTATGCCCCTGTTCCGGTGCCTGATGCCGTGGTGGTGGTTGACGCACAACGTTTGTGTTTATTGGGCGATAATACAGTGTCTTTAAATGCTGCTATTGCGGCTTTTGACCCAACGACCCTAGCCGATGCAACAACTGGAGCTTTGGTGAATCCTGATAACTTGTGTTTTGACGGCGGTGCTTATGCCGGAGGTGCGGTGAATTTGGTTCCCGCTTTCTTGCAATCTTCCGTGCAATATATATGGACAGTTTCGCCAAATTTAGACGTAACCATCTCTAACCCAAATATTGCCAATCCGGTATTAACTTTTACCAATACTGTAACCCGCTTCTACGAAATCAATGTCATCGCTATTGACTTTTTCGGTTGTGAATTGACTGAAACTTTGCTTTTGACAGTTGACCCCCCCGTAGATGCAGATTTAGAAGACCAAACTATCTGTTTTGATACAGACCTTCAATATGACCTTACCCACATGTTTGCTGACGCGGCATTGGGTGTTGTTTCGCCCGGGTTGCCCGGACAAACCGTACAAGGATCTACCTCTTTAGGTGGTGTATTTGAGTTGGTGAGTGCTGTTGACCACCTTGGTGCTGATGTATCAGGATTGACTACTATCACAGCAGGAGGCGAATTGTTCTATCCCATTGCCGGTATTTATACTATCCGCTACTATATAGATAACAACGGCAACACGAGCGGATTAGACAATAACTGCGAAGACGAATCTACCGCAGTCCTTTATATTATCCCACAACCCGAAATTACATTCGATGTAATAGATGGCTTGTGTTTGGGAGTTGACGATTATCCACGCGACCTTCGTCCATACTACGCGCTTGCCATTCCTCCGGGTACCGTGACGATTGCCCCCGGCGATCCGGTATTCACGATTGCTGCTGCCTCATCGGCAAATGCGACTATCAACCCCGATGGCACAGGCTTCCAACCCACGTTGGGCTACTTTGGTCCGGTAGAGGTTTGCGTTACCGCCTCCTACACGCTTAACGGCGTACTTTGTACCGATACCAAGTGCGATATTATCCAAATTTTGGAACCCATTACGCACACACGAGTTTGTAACTGTACCGGATCTCAGAACTTCACTTTGGACGTAACCCTAAATGGTGGTTTGCCCGAGTTGTTTGCTACCGGCCCTGAATCTTTTTATAATATTGATTTCATACTTGGCGTTACTTCGCCCGCTACTCCTCCAACAGATGTCATTGCAGGTGGCACTTTCACCGTAACTGTAGTAGGTGGTATGCCCTATATCATCAGAATAACCGATGGCGTGGGTTGTGAATACTACGTAACAGGTACTTGCGGAACAGATGAACCCGTTGATTATCTGGGATTGAACGGCAACTACTGCCAAAACGATCCCCCCACCACCCTTTACGATTACCGCTTCTTTGACCTTGAGGCAGGAAACGAGCCCCCACTACTTTGTAATGGATTTAACTTATTGGAACTCTATACTTGGGAAATCAATTCTAACTTTGGCGGTTTTGTCAATGGAACGGATGTCAATGGTTTAGATGATGATCTTACCAATCCCGGACAGGCAGTATTTATCCCTCAAAACGCAGGGCCGGGTATGCACGTCATACGATATTGTATAGATTATTCTCAGTGCCCCGATTACAATGCTGCATTAGGTCAGTGTATTGTATGTACCGAGAAAGTCGTTTATGTATATCCCGAATTTGACCCCTCATTTGAAACCAATGTCCCCGCAGTTATCTGTGTTGCTCCCGCAACACCCGTGTCACTTGTGTTAGACGATATAGCCAATGTTGCAGCGACTTTTGCTACTTATGAACCGATATTTGATCCCAACGGAACAAACGCTATTCCCGATGTTCAAGAATATATTCAATGGTCTGTCAATGGTAATCCGCTTGCCACTTTACCTGATGGAAGTGCTGTTTTCACCCCAACAGAAGTAGGAGTAAACATTATCCGCGTTGTAGTAGGTTATCAAGACTGCTCTTATGAAGCCTTAAGGGCAGTACAAGTGGTAGAAAGTGTGAATGCCTCGCTTCAAGCGGATATTACCATCTGCTCGAATGCCAGTCAACAATACAACTTGACCCAATTATTCATACCCGGCATCACCACACAAGGTGGTACATGGTCGGTAGTAGGTGCAGCACCCACAGGAACCGCGGTAAGCGGTGATGTGTTGAGTTATCAGGTCAATCAAGTAGACCCCACCTCTACCATTACAGTGCGATATTCCGTTGGCGACCCTGCAAATGGAACTGCTGATCCGGCAGACGGTGACTGTTATGGTGAAGATGATGTGGTGATTACGCTTAATCGCACACCGGATACCAGAACCTTTGATTTACCCGATGTTGCCTGTTCAGGAGATCCCAACCTCATACTTGCAGATTACTTACAGCCGATAGCCGGCGCAACCGGTATTTTTACATCTACAGCAGTGTTAACTGCCGGTGATACAGAATTAGACCTTACTGCTACTGGCCCCGGTGTTTATACGGTTACTTATACAGAATCGGTAGGTATTGCACCAGACGAATGTGTAAATAGTATTACTGAAACCATCACTATATTAGAAGGAAGTGGAATAGTTTCATTGCCATTTGTTGTTACACAGGTTTGTATAGACCAATTACCTTTTGACCTGACAGCATTACAGGGAGGTTCCACCCCCGGAGGCACTTGGAGCGGGCCGGGAGTAGTAGGCAACTTGTTGATAGTTCCAACAACCGGCAACTATCCGGTAACCTATTGCGTGAACGCTGCTGCTTGTCAGGAATGTCAATCACTCTTAATACAGGTAGTACCCACTGTGGTTCTTAGCCCTGTTTTATCAAGCCAAAACATCTGTATCAATCCTTCTGACTTGGCAAGCTTTGCCGACTTTGAGCAGTTTGATTTATCAGTTTTACTTGGAGGCAGCACTCCCGGTGGTACATGGTCATTGGGTATTCTTCCCATAGGTGCAGTAGCTCTTATTGAAGATGACGTTTTGAACTATCGTATCGTTGATGGTGGAGCGGAACTCAATTACACCTTTGTCATCTCCTATACCGTAGGTACAGACGGAGCTGGAGGTGCCTGCGAAGATGCAACTGCCGTTGGCGATATTACAGTACACATGGTTAATCCCGAATGGGACGGACCCTCTTCGCTTTGTACTTCACAAGGCAGTATTACCCTTAATGACTATTTTATTCCTGAGAATGTAGTCGGTACAATTGGAACCACACCAAACGGAACTTGGCATATTCAAAATGCCAATGGCACTCCCTATACCGGAACTTCATTCGTAGGGCAGTTGACTCCAACCGCTACTTGGAATACAGGGACAGAAACCCCTGGTTTATATGCAGTAACATGGGTGATAGATGGTACCCAAGCAGCTTGTTTAGGTACTTCACATACTGAAATCATTGCCATCGAAAGTTGCGCTTGCCCTGTATTTAATATTCTTTCAGCCACAGCAAATAACCTTTGCGAAGATGGCTCTAATAGCACAACGGTTACAGTATTTGCTGATCCCGTCTTTGCAGGAGCGCAAATAAACTTTGGTGCAACGGTTAGCGAATTAGGGGCTGATAATCCTTATGCCGCTCCTCCCGGTATCAATCTTGGCTTTGCAGGTGCTGTAGTAGTATCTAGCACAGTACAGGCTTCATTTACTTTTAGTAATGCCGATTTATTAGCAACTCCGGATTGCGATCCCGTTCAGTTCACTATTTATGCCTATCTTAATGACCCGACTTCGGTATTAGGAATGGATGCTGCTTGTGAGCCGTTTGCAGTGAAAACGATCACTGTTTACCCCAATCCGGCGGATGCCATTCTGACAACAACAACTAACGAATGTATTACGACCGTTACCAGCAGTTGTCCGAACTTTATTGTTTCTCCCGCTACTTATGTAGCTTCTCCGGGAGATCCGGCAACCAATATTAGCGTAACGGTCAACGGCGGCACAGGAAATCCATGTGCATCTGTTGTTGTAACAGACGTGGCCATTCCTGCTTGCGACCAAAATTGTCCTGATATTGATGACTTGCAAGCCGATCAAATTAGTGTATGCGGCAACGGAATTGCTAATGCCGGAATTAGTTTCCTTGCATTAGTAGATGTAGAATTAAATGGTTTGGATTTAATGTTTGGATATAGCACCAGCCTAATCAATAACCCCAACGAATTGCCGGGTACATTAACCATTTTGGGAGTTAGCCCGGTAAGCTTAGTTGCCGGTTCTTATCAGGCTTCTATTAGTGGAGCTTTGCCAACGCCTCCTGCGGGAACTTGCGGCCCTACCACCTACATCATTTATGCGTTTGTTTCAGATGCAACTGCCACACTTGCCGGCTTAACATCCGATTGTAGGCCAAAAGCGATGACTTCAGTAACTGTTTATCCTGATCCTGCAACGATTGGAGTGAATGCCCTACCTACAACAAACGGTTTGTCATGTACTTATCAACTTGTGCCTGAATGTCCCGGTTTCTTTGTTTATCCAAACACATTTACAGCCAATCCCGGTGATTTGGCAACAAGTATTGACGTTTCAGTTACCAATGGAGCAGATAGTCCTTGTGCAGTGAGCATCAACACAATCAGTGTTCCAATTCCTGCCTGCGATGCATGTGAAATCGGTTTTGATGTACCTAATTTGGTTTGTGCCGATGTTGTTACAATTAACCTGGACGATTACACAGCATTTACCGGTGGAACATGGACGATAGAAAACATTGGAACAGTCGGTGGAACTATAGACGGAGCAGCTTCCGGTAATGTTGGTGTGCTAGACCTCAGCACAGTAAATTACATTGGTGGAGCAGCTTTAATGCAAGTGTCTTATACACTTCCCAACACAACTACCTGTTCAATAACAACTGAAACACAGTTTATAACGATCTATGAACCGGTTACGGTTACTTTAGACCCTGCTCCGGTTACCGATTTTTGTTTGGGTAGTGCCCCACTTCCCATTCTTGACGTTAATAACTTTTTGAATGCACCTACGACGCTTGGCGGCACGTGGACCTCTGTAGGTCCCGATGCAACAGCATTAAGCGGTATAATTTTTGACCCAACATTGGCCGGCACTTATGTATTGACATATAGTGTCAGCAATGAATTGTGTTCTGCAAGTGCGAGCGTTACGGTTACAGTACATCCGCCTTTAGTGGTAAACATCGGAGCTGTTACTGTATGTGAAAGCCCAAGTGGCACAATTAATTTATTGGCAATGTTAGCACCTGCCACTACTTCCGGTGGTACCTTTACTATCGGTACTTTGACCGGAGTAACAAGTGCTACATTAAGTCCATCAGGCACTCAATTGGTCTATACTATTGAACCCTCAGCAACCCCGCCTTATAGTATTGAAGTTACTTATGAGGTGAGTAACCCTGCTGCTCCTGCCGCTTGTACATTGGCTACAGGTACTGCAACTGTAACTATTTCCGGAGCAACGGAAACAGGTTTTGATCTACCGGATGCATGGTGTGCAGACGGGACATTCGATTTGTCGAGCTATACTGTTTCAGGTGGGGGAGTATGGACATTACTATCCGGTGGCGGATCTATTGCAGGCAATATCTATACTCCTGCAGTTGGGTTCAACGGATTGGTACAAATCGAGTATCAACCTGCTGCCGGAAGTTGTGGTGTTCCAATGTCAGAGACTATGGAAGTATTTGAACAGGTATTTGTTACTTTAGACCCAACTCCCGGAACCGACTTCTGCATAGGCGGTGCATTACCATTTGATTTGGATAATTACCACAATGCTCCAACGACCCTTGGTGGTACTTGGACTTCCGTAGGACCGGATCCAACAGCGTTAAGCGGTTCAAGTTTCAACCCAACAATTGCCGGAACTTATGTTTTAACCTATAGCGTAAGCAATGGCTTGTGTAGTGCCAGTGGCACTATCATCGTAACAGTATATCCGGACTTAAATGTACTGATAACCGATGTTACAGTATGCGAAAGCCCAAGCGGTACGATTAACCTGTTGTCTATGTTAGATCCTCAATCAACTTCAGGCGGTCTTTTCACACTTGGAGTATTAAGTGGCGTAACTGCTAACTTGAGTCCTTCGGGTAATCAAGTGTCTTACGAAGTTATACCGGGTAATCTTTCGCCTTATACAATTGAAGTAACTTACACAGTAAGTAATCCTGCAGCTCCTGTAGGCTGCAATCTTGAAACCGGTACTGCTATCATATTTATTCAGGGAGCGACAGAAACAGGTTTCGATTTACCAGATTCATGGTGTGCTGAGGGAGTATTCGACTTAAATGTTTACACAACAGTAGCTTTAGGACAATGGACATTGGTTTCCGGTCCCGGTACAATTGTTGGTGCTACTTATACGCCGGATCTTGGAGTAAGTGGATTAGTTGAAATTCAATATCAACCCACTCCCGGCGGTTGCGGGGTTCCAAAAACGGAATTCATGCAAGTTTATGATCCGGTATCAGCAGCGTTAAATACAGCAACTGATGAGTTGTGCTTAGGAAGTACGATTGATTTAAACTTATACACAGCCGGAGCGACCCCCGGAGGAACATGGACCTCCAGTGGCCCGGATGCGACAGCAGTAAGCGGAACAACGTTTGATCCGAGTATAGCCGGTACTTATGTGTTGACTTACAGTGTGAGCAACGGCGTATGCAGCGACAGCGAAAGCATCGTGGTTACGGTTTATCCCGAGTTGAATTCTACGATAGCAGGCATCACAGTATGTGAAAGCCCAAGCGGCACGATTAACTTAGGAGCGATGTTAACCCCTGCAACAACTGCCGGTGGAACATTTACGATAG
>CALCIK010000008.1 GCA_937907475.1 uncultured Bacteroidota bacterium
ACAAATGTATAACTAATTATTGAATTGACCATCTCTGCCCTAAAGGGGACTTTTACCTGCTTCCCGCCATTGTCTGTGTCGCCAATTATAACTTATAACTCATAACTAAACTGCCTGTCTGTGTCCCACAGACGACCTGAAGCAAAATACAAAAACAAAAAAACGGCAACCTTTCCTTTTGCAGAGGAAAAGTTGCCGTTTTGTGTGATGCCTTATCTTATCGGGAAGTTCCGAAACGGGCATCAAATATCAGATGCTTAGTGCAACACAGACAATTTGAAGTGTTGAACAAAGCCGTTATCACCCGTAAGTGTTACCATATACATACCGTTGGGCAAATGTGCTACGTCGTAGGGCAGGGTGTATAGTTCACCTGCTTCGGCTGTGCCGCTATACAATTGCGCTACTTGTTTGCCGTCAATGCTGTGTACGGCTACGGTTGCTTTGGTGGTTTGCTCTACGCTAAACTCAATCGTGGTTTGGGCGTTCACCGGGTTGGGGTAAACGGTGATGGCTTGACCTTCGGCTAACTTACCACGTCCACGAGATTGTTTCGGAACCCAGAACCATCCGTAGGTTTCCTCGCCGCTACAGTCAGTAACCACAACGATATACCAACCGGAGGGCAGACCTGAAATAGTTGAAGTAGTACCAATACCCGGCCAGTTGGAAGGACCCGACCAAGAATAGCTATATCCGGGACAAGCAGGCGTTCCACCTGCAATGGTCAAGGCTATAGCACCCGTGCTCGTGCCGTTGTCGGCAGTAACAATGGCGCTGGCGATGCTCAAGATGGGGCTTCCGGCGGCATTGGTAAACACTAAGTTTTCTCCGCAATCATTGGCATCATCTAACGTAAGCGTCCAAATTGCCGAAGCTTGGTAGGTAACGTTGATGGTTGCTCCGGGAGAGTCGAGCGAGCCGTTATTATCGGTGTCCACCAAACCGTAGGTAATGGTGTAGTCTGCAAAGCCGCCGGTAACGGTAAAGGTTACATCATAGGGCAAGGTTCCGCCTGCCACGACAATTTGATAAACGCTGTAGAACGTTCCGCCCGAACCGTCAACGATCACCTCAGCCGAAACAATTTGTATGGCAGGAGGCTCGGTAACGGTTACGGTTTTTGTACAGAGGCATCCGTTAGCATCGGATACCGAAACCGTGTAGGTGCCGGCAACCAATCCACTGATGTTTGCGCCGGTAGCTCCGTTGCTCCAGTTATAAGTATAAGGACCTACGCCGCCGCTTGCAGAAGCACTTGCCGTTCCCGTTGCATCGCCACTGCAGGCCACGTTGGTAGAGCTAGCGTTACAATTCAATGCAGGGGGTTGAGAGATATTCACCAAACTGACCAATGAACAGCCTTGAGCGTTGGATACAGTTACAAAATAACTGCCTGCGGCCAATCCGGTAGCAGTAGCACTTGTTTGTCCGTTGCTCCAAACATAAGTATGTCCGGTACCGCCAACAGGAATTGCCGTAGCAGAACCATTGCTGCCACCAAAGCAACTGACGTTAGTCGTGTTAAAGGTAACAGTGATTTTAGCTACGTTTACTGTAAACGTGCAGACGGCTGTGGCACCGGCATGGTCGGTCGCCGTATAAGTTACGGTGGTGAGGCCGTTCGGGAAAGCAAAACCCGGATTATGGGTAGAAGTGAGCGTGGGCACACCGCAACCATCGGGGTCAGAGGCAGTAGGAGCTGTCCAGGTGGCAAAGTTGGCACAAGAGGTGATGTTGGCAGGGCAGCCCGCAATGCTGGGTGCGGTATTGGGTACTTCAATCACAGTGATGGTGGAGTTACCGGTTGCAGTACCGTATCCATCCATTTGAACATAATAAGTAGTACCGGGCGTAACACAAACATCATTGACCGATGCTGCAAATCCAGGGTTAAAGTCATCGTTAGCAGCCAACAAGGTAGCTGCACCCGACAATACGGCAGAACAAGAAGCGGCTGAATAAAGCGCCAACTGATTGTCAAAACCGGTTGAGGAGATGGTTACTTTACCTGATGGAGGACCAACAACAGTAAACCAAACGGAGTTGCTGATAGTTTGCCCAGAACACCAACCGTTTTGTACATTACAAGCAATGCCGGGAGGCACAGGTTCACCTGCTTCGGTCGTTGCACCGGCATTGGTATAGGGCGGGTTAGCACCCAACACTAAGGGTATGGCAGCACAAACATTGTCGTTGGCAGGGGGCGTATTAAACAAGACACCGGTGGTGTTGTTGCTGAATGTGCCGCTGCAATCTTGGCGAACAAATACGCGGTATTGGGTACCGGCAGTTAATCCGTTCAGCACTGCGGGAGATCCGGCAGAGGTAACCACGGTTCCGCCTACGCCGGCAGCAGCTCCGGTTCCGGGGGTGGTAAAGCTGGCAGATGGTCCGTATTCCACGATGAACGTTCCGGTACAGCCCACACATGTCCAGTTGACGGTAGCGGTGGTGGTCGTAATTGGAGATACGGTAACCCCTGTTGGAGCAGCGCAAGTGGTGCAGGTAGAGTTGAGCGTAAATGCTCCGGTGTTGGTACTAAATCCGGTTACTAATATATAATAAGTGTTGCCGGCACTAGAGGGAAAAGTAACCTGTGATTGTAATCCGCAAAAATCGTCATTGCCGGTAACACAAGTCAACGCACCGCATGAGCCGCTGAACACACCAATTTTGGTATCCCAAGAACTTCCGCAAAGGCTTAAAGTAACCTCGCCGTTAAATCCGGCAAGGGAGTACCATACACCGGGGGCGGTGTCAAGCGTAGTGCCACAGGTGCCTAAACCGGGATCAGTAGTCGTACCAACCGTTGTACCGCTCACAGGTGTACCGCAAGTGATGGGGATAGCACCGGCACAAAAATCGGGGTTAGTAGCACAAGATACATATTTATTACGGCACGCGCCCGCTGAACCACAAGCACTATTCGTGTGTGTATAAAAGCGTACTACACCGGTAGTATTCGCTGTCCATGAAACAGGTGTTGTGCCTGAAGCAAGAACTGTTGTGCCGGTTGCATCACTGATGGTGATGAAATCTGTCGCAACAGAGCTGGTAAAAGTGTAAACATTACCACTGGTTACATTCACATTGGAATATTCGCTGGCAAATCCGCAAGAGGTAATTTCTTGAGCACCACCGGGACAAGTAGGGGTAAAAGTAGTGGAGGGGTAAGGACTGGAGTATATAGCCGTTAAGCAACCGGCTAAGGTTACGGTACAAGCCACTCTTTTAACGCGACAAACAGTCTCAGCACCGCAAGCGCTGTTCGTGTGTGTGTAAAAACGAATAACACCGGTAGTATTGGACACCCATGTTACAGGAGAAGTACCGGCGGCTAAAACAATCGTTCCTGCTGCATTGCCAATGGTGATAAAATCAGTGGTTATCGAACTGCTAAAGGTATAAGAGTTACCGGTTACTACATTCACATTAGAATACTCACTGCCAAATCCGCAAGTGGTAATGTCTTGAGCAGCACCGGTACAAGTTGGGGTAAAAGTAGCAGAGGGGTATAATCCGCTTACCGCAGTTAAACAACCCAGGATGGGCACTGTACAAGCCACGCTTTTGGTGCGGCAAAGGCTTTCTGCGCCACATGCGCTGTTGGTATGTGTATAAAAACGCGCAACTCCCGTATAGGTAGCAGTCCAGTTTGCCGGGGTGGTTCCTGCAACATACGTAACAGTTCCCGCAGCATCACTAATGGTGATATAATCGGTCGCTACTGAACTGGTAAAGGTATAGGAGTTACCACTCACCACATTCACATTAGAATACTCACTGCCAAATCCGCAAGTGGTAATGTCTTGAGCAGTACCGGTACACGCGGGGGTGAAAGTAGCGGACGGATACAATCCGTTTACCGCAGTCAAACAGCCGACGGGTGCTACCGGCGGGGCGGTAATAGAAAATACGGCACCGGCCGCACAAGGTGAAGGTGGCGAGGGCCACGAATCGAATACAATATAGTATAGAGTACCGGCTGTTACATTTACCGTAGCAGTGGTAGTGCCGCCTGTGGTACTGGTTGTAGCAGCCGCTACACATACTCCGACATCACCGGGGCAACCATTAAAAAGCCAAATACCGGTCCAAGTTTGGGAAGTAGCGAGCGTAATGGTAATGCTACCCGAAGAAGCAGGGGTAAATTTATACATAGCTTCGGTACCCCCCAAATAAAAGGTGCTACCTGTGCCGCTCACTACTGCTCCGGCACATAGCGTACCATTTGCTGCCACTACATCATTGGCAGCACCACAAACTAGCGTTTGATTGGTAACAGGCAACACAACCGTAGCAGCGGCTGCGCAGGTAGTTGCTTGAGCCTGCTGTTGGAATAAAGCCATGCAGCCAAGCATGACTAATAAAGTGAACGCAAACATGCGCTTTGTAAAAGAATAAAAGTTTTGCATTTTTCTTGATTTTATTAAGTAATTAAGTATTTGTTGTTAGAGAAAAATTATAGAATTATTTTACCACCTTATAGAGTTCGGGATGAGCATCTATATGATCGCGTTTTGACTGTGGCATTTGAATATACTCGGCATAAGGAATTTCATGCAGTTGAGGCGTGGCAGGTTGCGCAACCGCCGGTGTCGAAGGCGGTGGTGCTTGGTTCGCCCCGGTATTACCCGCGTTCATGCTTTCTACCCATGCTTTATAGCCTTCGGGGTCGTTATTGTAAAGGTTTTCCTTCGCTTTTGTATAGAGTTCTTCGTCTATTGCCGGATTTCCGGTAGGGGTATAGCCGGGCAATGATGGTTTGGCACTATCATCCGTCTTTACGGCAGATAGATTGGTTTGCTTATCAGGGTCGGTCCGTTGTTGTGCCGAGGTCTGATTTTTATCGGCAGCTTTCTTATTGCAAGCACCAAATAGGAGTACTGCCGAGGTTAACAGGAGTAATAAAATCGCGGATTTGTTCATCTGAAAATTTTTAAGTGATTGGAATTACGGGACTTTAGGTCGAATAAAATGAAGTGTCATATTTTCGACACAAATTAACGCAAAATCTGTCTTTCATTTACCAATGTTAAGCAAATGTAGCGTAAAAAAATAAAAACAAGATACCAACAGCCCGATAAAAAATTTTTTTTAACTTCTCTGCTCGATTTATTTAGTGGCGTAAATTTAAAAGATATTCAACAGTTTAATGCAAGTTGACCAAAACATTCGTTCGCTGATTTTTCGGGTTTGGTTTGGATAAAGGACGACTTCGCTTTGAGCGAAGGCTTCCTTAGCAATGCCCCAAATATCTTATAACGCTTATCATTGTGTTGTTTTGCCTTGTCATTGATAACGAACTACTGTCATTATTTAGGCGTTCTTACCAATTGTTTGAATCGCAGATGAAACGGATGAAAGGATTTCACAGATTCCCGATTGTCTTCAAAATCTGTATCATCTTCGCATCTACACCACCACAAATGCCGTTAGGTATGATACCTTACCGGGTTTCTCCTAAGTAAACAATCCCCCTAGCCCCCTTTGGAAAAGGGGGAATTGTTTAATTCGTATTTGTTTGATTTTCAGTGGTTTTAATCCCCCTTTCTCAAAGGGGGTAAGGGGGATTAAGCGATGTGAAACAATGTCAGTGAGGTTTTTCCAATTCCAATGCCGTTAGGTATGATACCTTACCGGGTTTCTCCTAAGTAAACAATCCCCCTAGCCCCCTTTGGAAAAGGGGGAATTGTTTAATTCGTATTTGTTTGATTTTCAGTGGTTTTAATCCCCCTTTCTCAAAGGGGGTAAGGGGGATTAAACGATGTGAAACAATGTAAGTGAGGTTTTTCCAATTCCAATGCCGTTAGGTATGATACCTTACCGGGTTTCTCCTAAGTAAACAATCCCCCTAGCCCCCTTTGGAAAAGGGGGAATTGTTTAATTCGTATTTGTTTGATTTTCAGTGGTTTTAATCCCCCTTTCTCAAAGGGGGTAAGGGGGATTAAACGATGTGAAACAATGTCAGTGAGGTTTTTCCAATTCCAATGCCGTAGGTCTACGGTTTATACACATCTTAGAGCACTATTCAAAGGCTTCATCCTTATACTCTA
>CALCIK010000009.1 GCA_937907475.1 uncultured Bacteroidota bacterium
CGGTTTGTTTTACCATCAGTGCGGTTTGCGTTACCATCAGTACGGTTTGCGTTACCATCAGTACGGTTTGCAGTATATTCCAAATGGTTCGTTTTACGATGAGGAATGTCCGAAAAGTCCACTAATTGGATGAGAATTGTTGCAATTTACAAATGGATGACTTCGCCATAAGCGGCGGCGGCGGCTTCCATGATGGCTTCGGACATAGTGGGGTGGGGGTGAACGGTCTTGATGAGTTCGTGGCCGGTGGTTTCCAATTTTCGGATGGCTACTATCTCGGCAATCATTTCGGTAACGTTTGCGCCTATCATGTGTGCGCCCAAAAGTTCACCGTATTTGGCATCGAAAATCAGCTTGACAAAGCCTTCGCTATGGCCGGCGGCTTTGGCCTTGCCCGATGCGGTAAAGGGGAATTTGCCAACCTTGATGTCCATGCCCATTTCGCGTGCTTTTTGCTCGGTTAGACCTACCGAGGCGATTTCGGGTTGGCAATAAGTACAGCCGGGCAGATTTCCGTAGTCGAGAGGTTCGGGGTTTAGGCCGGCGATGTATTCTACACAGGTAATGCCTTCGGCAGAGGCGACGTGTGCCAATGCGGGGCCTTTGACGATGTCGCCGATGGCAAAAACGCCTTTTACGTTGGTTTGGTAAAACTCATTGACCACTACCGTTCCTTTTTCGGTGGCTATGCCAAGGGCTTCCAATCCTATGTTTTCGATGTTTGGGGTATAGCCCACTGCCGAAAGCACGACATCGCAGGTAATTTTGCGGGCTTCTTTCCCTTTTACCGTCAAAGAAACCACGCATTTGTCGCCCGATGTATCTACCGAGTCGGCAGTGGTGCCGGTTAGGATTTCGATGCCGCTTTTTTTGTATTGACGTTCCAATTCTTTAGATACTTCTTCGTCTTCGACCGGCGTTAAGCGGGGCATGAACTCCACCAAAGTTACCTTGGTTCCGATGCTGTTATAGAAATAAGCAAACTCGACTCCAATGGCACCTGCACCCACAATCACCATGCTTTCGGGTTGTTTGGGCAGGTTCATGGCTTCGCGATAACCGATGATTTTTTTGCCGTCTTGGGGCAGGCTGGGTAATTGACGCGAACGCGCACCGGTTGCGATGATGATGTTTTTGGCGGTATGCTCGGCTTTGGTGCCATCGGCGGCGGTTACACTCACTTTACCGGCGGTAACAAGTTTACCGGTACCTTCGAGGGTGGTGATTTTGTTTTTTCGGAATAAGAAGTTGATGCCTTTGCTCATGCCACCCGCCACTTCGCGGCTACGGGCAATCATTTTACCAAATTCTGGTTTGGCATCGGCAATGGAAATGCCAAAGCTATCGGCATGTTTGATGTATTCAAAAACTTGGGCACTTTTAAGCAGGGCTTTGGTGGGAATGCAGCCCCAATTGAGGCAGATGCCGCCCAAAGATTCGCGCTCAACGACTGCTACGTTCATGCCCAATTGTGCTGCTCGGATAGCCGCTACATAGCCGCCCGGGCCGCTGCCTATGACTATTAAATCGAAAGATGCCATTATGTATTGTTTTGTGTGGTAATGGATTGGGTTCGTGTTTTGCTTGTAACCAATTTCAGCGCAAAAGTAACCATATTTACCCAAACTACAAGTATCGGGAAACCGATGTATGTACTTCCATTCAAAATCATTGACTTTCAAAAAGTTCTAATGGAGCGATTGGACAACAAATTTTCGGGTTATACCAAAAAACAAACTACTTTTGTCGGTCTGTATTTAAAGTATGTTCATCGGTAAATTCATTTTGTTAAAACATTCCCCGATAAGCTATTTGTATAAACCTTTAGGCCCGATTAACTTATGACGTTTGAAGAGATTAAGCGCGAGTTGCGAGGTAAACAATATCGCCCCATCTACCTTTTGCAAGGAGAGGAAACTTTTTTCATTGACCGTTTGGTGCAACTGCTTGAGAACGATGTGTTGAGCGCTTCGGAAAAGGAGTTTAACCTGATGGTGTTGTATGGTAAAGACAGCGATGCCGATACGATTGCCTCGACCGCTCGCCGCTACCCGATGATGTCCCCTTTTCAAGTGGTGATTGTTAAGGAGGCGCAGCAATTGGCGGATATTGATAAGTTGGAAAAATACGCACGAAGCCCCATGCCCACCACTTTGTTGGTCTTGGCACATAAGGGTAAAAGTGTTCGGAGTAACAGTAAACTTGCCAAAGCGATTGCCCATACCAAAGGGGTGATTTTCGATGCCAAGAAGTATTATGAAAACCAAATTCCGGCTTGGATTCAAAAATACATGGAAGCCCATCAATACCTCATCAAACCCGATGCGGCGGCTTTGTTGGTCGAATATTTGGGTAATGACCTTGGGCATATTGCCAACGAGTTGGATAAATTGATGCTCAATCTGCCCCCCAAAACCACCGTTACCCAACAACACGTAACCGACAATATCGGGGTCAACAAAGAGTACAATGTGTTTGAGCTTCAAGACGCTTTGGCGAATAAACAAACGCTCAAGGTCTTTAAAATGGTTGACTATTTCACCGCCAATCCCAAAGCCGGCCCTTTGGTATTGCTCATCGGCAGTTTGTACCGCTTTTTTAGCAAGCTCTATATTTACCACCACGTTTACCGTCAACCTGAATCAACCGTCCTCAAAGCGATGGGCATCAACAGTGCTTGGGCATTGAAGGACTATAAAGCAGCTATGCCCAATTATTCTTTAACCAAAACCCGAAAGACCTTAAACCTGCTTTATACTTACGACCTTAAATCCAAAGGCTTCGACAGCGTGGGCGGGCAGGACGGCGAATTGATGAAAGAATTGATGATACAGATTCTTTATAGTGGATAGTTATGAGTTATGAGTTGTGAATTGTGAATTGTGAATTGTGAATTGTGAATTGTGAATGGTGAATGTGTGAATGGTGAATTGTGAATGGTGAATGGTGAATTGTGAATGTGTGAATGGTGAATGTGTGAATGTGTGAATTGTGAATGGTGAAAGGTGAATGGTGAATGGTGAGTTGTGAATTGTGAGTTGTGAGTTGTGAGTTGTGAGTTGTGAGTTGTGAGTTGTGAATTGTGAGTTGTGAATGGTCAACGGTTGTTGAGCCTGTCGAAATAGTGAATTGTGAATGGTGATATTTTGTTTGCATTGGGGGTAAATTAGCTTGTTTGTAAACCTTTAAATTTCCCGATGTTCTTTTTTTTCTATTAAAACCTTATTTATGCCTGAACAAATTGACCTTTCTCATTTGCTTGCTCTTGCGAGTGAAGCTGGGAAAGCAATCATGGAAATTTATTCACACGCCTTTGAAGTAACTCATAAATCGGATGACTCGCCTTTGACGCTTGCCGATATGGCATCCAATAACATCATCGTAGCGGGGTTGACTGAACGGTATCCGCATATTCCTATTATATCGGAGGAAACCAAGCAGACCGATTATGTGGTGCGAAAAAACTGGGATACCTATTGGCTGATTGACCCATTGGACGGAACGAAGGAGTTTGTTAAACGCAACGGGGAGTTTACCATCAACATTGCCCTGATTTACCAAAGACAACCCATCATTGGGTTGGTCTATGTGCCCGCACAAGAATTAGCGTACTACGCACTGAAAGGGGAGGGAAGTTTTAAGTTGGTAAAAGGAGAGTCGCCAATTCGATTGGCAATTTCACCCATCCAACCAGGGGAGCCTATATTGACTTTTGCGAGTCGTTCTCATCGCAATCAGGCGACCGATGATTTTATCGAAACGATTGCCCAACAGTATGGACCCGTTACGGTTGTTGGTGCTGGGAGTGCGTTAAAGTTTTGTTTGGTGGCGGAAGGTAAAGCCCATTTTTACCCTCGTTTTTCGCCTTGTATGGAGTGGGATACCGCTGCGGGACACCTCGTTGCTACCGAAGCAGGAGCAAAGGTTATGCAACCCGATGGTAGTCCGCTATTATATAACAAGGAAGATTTGTTAAGCCCCAGTTTTATCGTTTCGGTTTAACCGTTCAAAGCCGCTTCTTCAAAAAAGCGTTGTTTTACCGAAGGGTCGGATATTTCATTGGCTACATCAATTGCCAATTGAAAATAAGCGTGCGCATCGTCCGGTTGATTTTCGGCAGCAAAGGCGGTTCCCAAAGCCTCGTAGGAATATGCAAACGCTGCCAGTTGCTCCAATATCTCTTCGCCGCAAATCTCGCGACCTTGTTTGGCATAATGAACCGACTTTTCGGTATGATGTAAGGCGGAATAGGTCTTGGTCAAAAGCCATAAACCATGTACTTGGTTGAACAGGTTTCCGGTTTGACTATCGTGGTAAAAAGCGGCATGTGCGCAATGTTCCAATTGCTCGTTTTGTTGTGGGCTTCGGTGGGTTTGGTGAAGCAACGACATCGCAGAGGTATGACATTCCTGAGCAAAATATTCGTTAACAAAAGGTTGGGTAAGGTCGGAAGGGGTGGGGTTAGTCATTCGTTGTCATTAAGGATTTTCAAAAAGTCCGCAAATTTCACCTTTTTCTATCGTAAATGCAAGATGCTTGCAGGGGCAGGTTAAAAATATAACTTGAAATGTTCTTTGGCTTGTTCGGTTCTGAACATCACAATGCCAATTCTAAAAAGGTCAATCGTCAGGGTTACTTTGGGATGTTGTTGAATTTGAGTCCATGCCTCTGTCATTTCCTCCGACCAATGTATGTCGTCAAAAATAAACACCGAGTCGTCGTGCGCCTTGTTCAAACACCATTCAAAGTATTGCAAAGTGGGCTTAGCACGATGATTGCCGTCAAAAAATACTAGGTCTAATTGTGGGATTTGTGTAAGCAAGTCGGGTAATGCAACTTCAAATTGCCCGATGATTTGACGGATATTATTGGCTCGAAGGGCGGTAAAGTTTTGCGCTGCTATCTTGGCCGTTTGCGGGCAACCTTCAATGGTATAGACCGTTGCTTTTTGATTGGCGGCGGCTAAGTACAAAGTGCTGATACCAAGGGAAGTGCCTAATTCAACGATGTTAAATGGGTTAAAATGATTGACCAAACGAAATAACAACCGCCCTACTTTGGGTGATACGGTAGCATGTTTAGCGATTTCGTTTATCTCTCTAAGTTTACTCATCACCTTAGACCCCGAACCGAAATCGGTTACTTCCACCACTTTTTCAGATGCCAACAAGTTATGGCGCAGGGCTTCGATGGAGTCAAAAGCATAGTACTGCCTTCGGTCGTAAATGACCAGCTCACACAATTCGTAAACAAACGGGGAGTGGATATAGTATTTCGTTCGGGCAGTCAGTAAGTATTTGATGTATTGCAGCATTTGCCGCCATTTACCTTTTACCATTCAAGCGTTTTATTGGAATTGACAGGAAGGCTGCAAGATAGAAACGATTGGCGTAAAATGCCAAAGGATGGTTAAACATTCGGCCTAAATAGAAACTTAACGGGATGAAATTATCTTGTTGATACCATCTCTAAAGTACCATTTGAATAGAATGGAATTTAATCATTTTTAAAACCGGCATTGCATCGGTTAAAAAAATGAATTGCTTTCTTGCAATTCTCTCTTACCTTCGCTTTTCTAAATCATATATGCCATGATTAGTTTTTGGGAGCGCGAAAGTTTTACCGACTATGACTTCATTGTGGTTGGCAGCGGTATTGTGGGGCTATCAGCCGCCATTTCTTACACCGAGTCTTTTCCGCAAAGCAGGGTATTGGTTTTGGAACGAGGGATTTTTCCTTCCGGTGCAAGTACTAAAAACGCAGGGTTTGCTTGCATTGGCAGTCCTACTGAACTGCTTTCTGATTTGCAAACCATGACCGAAGCGGAAGTGGTGGGGTTGGTTAAACTGCGCTACGATGGGTTAAACTTATTGAGACAACGCTTGGGTGATGAGGCAATTGATTACCAAGCATTGGGGAGTTACGAAATTTTGAGCGAAAAAGAATTGTTTTGTTTGGACCGTCTTGACGAGTTGAACCAACTGTTGTTACCGATTTTGAACGGGAATGCCTTTAGTATTGCCAAGTCCGAATTGATAGAGCAATTCGGGTTTAACCCTCAGTTTGTTCGAGCGATGGTGGTCAATCATTTTGAAGGGCAGATTGATACCGGTAAGATGATGCAGGCATTACTTCGCCTAGCTCATCAAAAAGGCATTACTATCATAAACGGTGCAGAGGTAGTTGCTTTTCACGATGCCCAAACGGAAGAAAGCGGTGGGGTGCGCGTTATAGTCAATCATGGATTGGTTAACAGTACTATTACCTTTCACGCAGAAAAAATGGCGATTTGTACCAATGCTTTTGTCCGTCAATTGATTCCCGACTTATTGGTAAAACCCGGACGCGGGCAGGTGTTGGTCACCCATCCGATAGAGAACTTACCGTTTAAAGGGATTTTTCACTTCGAAGAGGGGTATTATTATTTCCGGAACTTTGGTAATCGGGTTATCTTTGGAGGGGGGCGCAATCTGAATTTTCATGCAGAAACGACTACGGAAATGCACACCACGCCACAGATATTGACCGAACTCATCCGAAAACTGCAAACCCTTATCTTACCGCATACCCCGTTTTTTATAGACACTCAATGGGCGGGCATCATGGCTTTTGGTCAGGACAAAATCCCCTTCCTTAAAAAGGTAAGTCCTAACGTGGCGATTGGGGTGAAACTAAGCGGCATGGGCGTGGCTATCGGCAGTGTTTTGGGGAAACAAATTGTCGAACTTTTGGCAACAAAAGAACACCCCGATATTCATTTTACCAAAACCGCCGATATTTTTTAGCATGGACAATGACCTTTTGACCCACAGATTGTATATGAAACGTTGCCTTGAATTGGCAAAGTTAGGGATGGGTGCTGCTGCTCCAAATCCGATGGTCGGTGCTGTATTGGTCTATCAAAATAGCATCATTGGTGAAGGGTATCACCAACAATTCGGAGGCCCACATGCCGAAGTTCATGCTTTGAACTCGGTGAAAGAAGAACAGAAACAGTTCATCGAACAATCAACTTTGTATGTAAGCCTCGAACCTTGCTCGCACTATGGGAAAACACCGCCTTGTACGGAACTGATTTTAAAGCACAAGATTCCTCATGTCGTCATAGCTTGTTCTGACCCTTTTCCGGAAGTTTCGGGCAGGGGAATCCAAATGCTGAAACAAGCAGGGGTGAAGGTTACTTTTGGCGTATTAGAAGCTGAGGCACGGGAATTGAACCGGCGGTTCATTACCTTTCATACCCGACAAAAACCTTGGGTGATTTTGAAATGGGCGCAAACATCGGATGGATATTTCGCGCAAAACAGCCACTCGCAAACATGGATTACCAACGCATATTCCCAAACATTGGTACACAAATGGCGCAGCGAAGAGCAGGCGATATTGATTGGCACAACCACTGCGATGACCGATAACCCGCAATTGAACGTGCGCCTGTGGTTTGGTCGTTCTCCTTTGCGGATTGTGCTCGACAGGGATTTGACCTTGCCCCAAAACCTGCATTTATTTGACCAAAGTATCCCGACCTTGATTGTTTCCCAACAAGAATTTACTCGGAATGACTTGAAACAAAACATCAGCTACCTGCAAGCGACTTTTGACGAGCAACTTTTACCACAGATTTTGCAACATTTGTATCAAACCGGTATTCAATCGGTGATGGTAGAAGGCGGGAAGGTTTTGTTGGAAGCATTCGTTACCCAAAACCTGTGGAACGAGGCTCGGATTTTTACCGGCATCCCCCGTTGGGGCAAAGGCATTCCTGCCCCCCGATTGCCCGAAACTGCAAAACTATTGTCGGACGAAAACATTGACTCAGACCGGCTGGAATATTGGGTAAACAGCCTGCAAACCTATTAAAAGGAGTTTGTTGAACGGCTTTTGATCTTCACCAACTGTGCCATTTTACCAAAACCCGCAAAACAAAATCGCCGTATCGGTGTTGTTTGGTGAAATAAAATAAAGAAATGAAATTACTGAACAAGATGTTTTTTGGTGCTTTGGCATTATTTGCTGTTGTCGGTTGCTCAAGAGCTACGAAATCGGGAACGACCAATTCAACTTCGGGCAAAGTATCTAATACTGATGTCAATGCTGTACAAGGAAATGCGGCATCGCCCACTCAAAGTGTATCCTTTTACGATTTTACCATGACCTCGATAGACGGAAAAGAAATCAACTTCGACCAATACAGGGGAAAGAAAGTGTTGCTGGTTAATACGGCTTCAAAATGCGGATATACCCCTCAATATAAGGAACTGGAAGAATTGAGCCAAAAAATGGGCGATAAATTAGTGGTACTTGGGTTTCCCGCCAACGATTTTATGTGGCAAGAACCCGGTAGCAACGAAGATATTGCCGCTTTTTGCCAAAAAAATTACGGCGTTACTTTTCAGATGTTTGAAAAAATTACGGTTAAAGGCAAGGGGCAACATCCTTTGTACCGCTTTTTGTCCGACAAAACCTTGAACGGTTGGAACGACCAAGCTCCTTCGTGGAATTTTTGTAAGTACTTGGTGGACGAGAACGGAACGTTAATCAAGTTTTTTCCGTCAGGTGTAACTCCTTTGAGCGAGGAAATCGTAAATGCTATACAATAGTGAATTGTCAATAGTGAATTGTCAATAGTGAATTGTGAATGGTCCGTTGTCAATATGCAATAGGCAATTGACAATAATCAATAGGCAACAGTCAATAAGCGATGGGTAATTGACCATTCACCATTCACTATTCACTATTGACAACTGACCATTCACAATTCACAATTCACTATTCACTTTTCACTATTGAGTCGTTACCGTACTCGTTTACGCCGATTCCTTTCATAATCTTGAAAGATGAACTCGCCCAATTGGTCGAGGTTGGAATAGAAGGCTTTTCCTTGGTTAATTTCGGTAAACTCCCGCACAAATTCCTGCAAATAGGTATCGGTGGCTATCATAAATGTGGTAACCGGAATGTGGAGTTTGCGGCATTGCGCTGCCAAGGTGAGGGTTCGGTTAATGATTTTCTTGTCCAACCCCCAACTGTTTTTGTAGTATTGTGCGCCAATTTTCAAGCAAGTCGGTTTCCCGTCTGTAATCATGAAGATTTGTTTGTTTTTGGTTTTGCGCCGGCGGAGTAAATCCATCGCCAATTCTAATCCGGCAACGGTGTTGGTATGGTAAGGGCCGACCGTGAGGTAGGGCAGATCTTTGATGTTGATTTGCCATGCATCATTGCCAAAAACGATGATGTCGAGGGTGTCTTTCGGGTATTTGGTGGTGATCAATTCGGCAAGTGCCATCGCTACTTTTTTTGCCGGAGTGATGCGGTCTTCCCCATATAGAATCATCGAGTGCGAAATGTCAATCATCAAAACGGTTGCGGTTTGGGTTTTATACAGGTTCTCCTGAACTTCCAGATCGCCTTCTGTTAAGGAGAAGTTGTTGATACCGTTTCGTATTTGGGCGTTTCTTATCGAGTCGGTCATAGCGATTTGGTCGAGGGAATCGCCAAATTGATACTGTCGCCTTTCGGCAGTTTGTTCATCGCCCATTCCACTCATCTTGGTGGTGTGATTTCCCTGTGTGCTTTTTTTTAGTTTACCAAAAATCTCGTCCAATGCCCGCCGGCGTATGGTCTGTTCCGATTTGGGGGTTAGGTTAAACTGTCCGTTTGAGGGGTTATCCTGAATGTACCCGTTCTTTTTCAGGTCTTCAATAAAATCGGCCATGCCGTATTGGTCGGTGGTCAGGTTGTGTTTTCGGTCTAATTGGTGCATCCAATCCAAAGCCTCCGCAACATCCCCCGAAGTATAGTTGAGCAGTTGCATAAACAAATCGAGCAATCGTTCAAAATCACTGCGCCCGTCTTCTTCGGGGATGTATTTGAAAAAATGGTAGCCGCTCATGGGGTTATAAGTTATGAGTTATGAGTTATAAGTTATGAGTTAGACAATAGACAATAGACTATTTGACCTAACCAACAACTCTTTCTTATTAACCACTAATCGCTAACTATTGTTTTTTGATCCACCGCTCTACCTTCTTCCATTTTACCAAAGGTTTGATTATCAGAACACTCTATCTCCCCCTCCTTGCCAAAAATGCTAAGACAAAACCTTTTATAAACCAAACATTTTACAGCATTTTTGGGGGAGAAGAGGGAGGTCGGTGAGTAAACAACCGCCTTATACAATCAATTAAAATAGTTATCCCCTTTAGAAATTTCCTTTTCAAAAAACCTTAATCAAGAACGAACAACTTTAGGTTAAGAACGAACATCCCGATGTTTCGAATAACTTATACCGAATCAAGAATTGCCAATACCGAATCAAGAATTGCCAATACCGAGTCAAGAATTACCAATACCGAGTCAAGAATTACCAATACCGAATCAAGAATTACCAATACCGAATCAAGAATTGCCAATACCGAGTCAAGAATTACCAATACCGAATCAAGAATTGCCAATACCGAATCAAGAATTACCAATACCGAGTCTGGAATTACCAATACCGAATCAAGAATTACCAATACCGAATCAAGAATTACCAATAACGAATCAAGAATTACCAATACCGAATCAAGAATTACTCATACCGAGTCTAGAAAATCCCATTTTTAACCACAAAAAGACCAAACCAAACACCGTTTCGTTCAAAATTATGGCTTTTTTGATGGGAATTCCTTTCTTCCAATCGGTTCTTTGTGCAAAAAGATGGGGTATTGTTTTGGTATTGGGAAAAACGAATTTCGGTTACCAAAATCTTCCATTCAACGGTTTCCAACTTTGCAATTTTTGTTGCATCTTGAAAGTATTTGAGGGGGTAATGAATGAAGTTTTGTTTTTGGGGAGGGTTGTTTGGAGCGGAATGAACTTTTATTGGGCATGGGAGATTCTTTTACCCTTGTTCGTTCATCAAGGGTGAGCCGTTTTTCGCTTATCGGGAATGTTGTTGAACTTTACCGCTCGACAACCTATTTTCACCAAACCTTATCCCCCCCAATAAGAAAGCACCGGTATTCAAGGGCGTTGTTGGCAAAGGTGGAGGCGGTGAGGATATGGTAAAGGGGGATGCCGATTTGGGCTAAGGTGCGTTGGAGGAAATCGGGAGGTTCGTTGCCGTTCAATTGGTTGACAAAATGTTCTTGCATGAGCAAATAGGCGTGGGGCAATCCTTGCGCTTTGCAATGTGGGCACTCCACTTCATCGGCAAAAACATAGCCTCGTCGCCTGATTAACGGAAGACGGTAATGGTGTTCGGGACAAAAATAGTGTGTGACCAGGTCGTAATCCAATTGAATGACTGCCTCTTTACCCATTTCCTGTTTCACCGCGTTCAATAACTCGGCAACGGTGGCGGTTTCGGAACGGATGGGCAACACTATGAGTTCGTTTTGGTCAATCGGGTCGTATAGCTTGTGCGTGGGACATTGGGGGTTGGGGCTTAACCGCGTAACGTGCATATCGTCAATATAGCCCAACACTGCAATGCGGCTATCCAATGGAATGGGGGCATGATGCAGGTATTTTACCGCAATTTGTACCTGAAAACCGGCCATGATGGACGAAATAGTGGGCGAAGTGGGGATGCTTAACACATCGGAACGAGAACGCAACTTCAAACACGAATATCTTCTCCACGCTTCATCGCGCATTTGTTGCGTTACCAAACAATCGAAACAAACTTTGTAGGATTTCCCAAACACTTTGACATCTCCGTCCAACTTTCTCATGCCCGCATCTATGTATAAAACCCCCGTTTGGTAGCAATATTTGTTGATGTCAATTCGGGCCTGAACATTGTCCACACAGCCGAAAACAACATCCATATCCATGAAAAACCCCAGCCCCAAGGCTTCCTGAATACTTTTGACGATGGGGTAAACATTCAATTCGGGTTCTATTTCCTTAATTCGTTTGGCGGCCACCATCGCTTTGCTCTCGCCAATATCCGATTCGCGAAACAACACCGTGCGGGTTAGGTTATGACTTTCGATACTGTCCATATCCACCACCCAAATATTGCCCACACCCAAAAGGGCTAAGTTTTTCAGTACCTCGTTACCCAATGCACCCGCACCCACGACCAATACTTTGGCGCGTTGAAGCAGCTTAGTGTCCCAACCTAATTCGCGAATTCGTTGATATCTGTCTGCCATTTTGGGTGATTTGTTTGGTGGTTCAAGGCGGCGGTTACTATTTTTGCCCGAATTTAGCTTCTATAAGGGTCGGAGGAGGTTTGTTTTGGGTAAAACTTGATTTCTTTATTTTGATACGGTTCTCACTCATTCGAGTACTTCACAATTTTCAACAAACGATTGCTTTTCAATGCTGCTTTTACGATTTTAATGGCTTCGGTAGAGTGGAATAGGGGGTAGGGTTGAATGCAATTCTTCAAATCTTCGATGCTGTTGGCAAATTCGGGTTCGTAATAACCATAGCCCATCACGCGGTTTCGCTCGATTTGCAAGACCGATTTCTCGCCGGAAGTCCGTCCTTCGCCAATTATAAAAAAGTTGGGGGCGGGTAATTCCCATTCTTTCAAAACATTTTGCAGGCGAAGGTTGTAGCTCACTGCCGGCTCGATGCCCAAACAAGCACCCTTGCAAACCTGAAGGGTATAATTAACACAAGGCGTGCCCGATGCAGCCGGCTTGCCTTCCAACCCGCACAATAGCGAACAAAGTTGGTGCTCGTTGACCAATTTCGCCAACGCCTTGTAAGCATGTTCTTCTTTCGGAAAAGCCATGACGGGCATGGTTTTCATGCTTATTGCAGCAATGTTCAATCTTAGATACCCATTCCTGTCGAGGTTTTTGTAAATACCGAATTTGGGTTTTCTCGAAGCCGCTTCGCGGTTATAGGCAGGTTTTAACCGCGCAATCTCGGCAAGTTCCATCAGTTCGGCAACCAATTCGCTGCCGGTTTCTTCAAATGAAATGTCGTGCGTGTTCATCACCATTTTACTCCGTTTACCGCGCGGGCTGTTATTGGGTTGCAAATAGTGCATGATTTTCCTTTTAATGTCGGCACTTTTATCCACAAAAATAACCTTGCCGCTTTGGTCGTGAAAATAAAACACGCCCGTTTCTTCCGGCAGATGTTCGATGGCTTCGGGTTGCAATCCCGGAGGCAGCAGTTTGAAAAGGTTCGATTTGTCTAAATCATGTTGAATATGCTTGTTCAAATCCGATTGGAGCAATAGCTTAAACAGTTCGGTTGTGGCCAAGGCATCTCCGGCGGCGCGGTGTCTGTTTTCAACCACTATGCCCAAAGCATCACAAAGTTTACCCAAACTGTAGGAATGAAATCCGGGAAGGATGCGCCGCGACAGGTTGACCGTACAAAGCTTTCGCCTTTCAAAGGATTGCCCCAAGCGTTTAAATTCCATTTTCACATAAGCGTAATCGAAATCAACATTATGGGCAACAAAGATGGCTTCGTTTGTAATCTGCAATATTTTATCGGCCACCTCTTCAAAAGTAGGGGCAGTTGTCAGCATGTCGTTGGTAATTCCGGTCAATTTGGTAATAAAAGGCGGCATTCTGATGCCGGGATTGACCAAAGTGGAATAGGAAGAAACGATTTTTTGGCCGTCAAACAGGTAAACAGCTATTTCTGCAATTCTATCAGTTTTGGCACTCCCTCCGGTCGTTTCTACATCCACAATGGCATACATAGTTGTTGGAATTAAATGTTTGTGATGGACAATCTATGCAATACCTTCGCTCTTTCTGCTCAAAATCTGAAACAAAACGCCGTCATTTTCGGCTTGGAGTCGCACATTTCCGCCTATGGGAAAGGTAAACATTGGCGTGGTATGTCCAAAATCGGCATTTGCCACCACAGGAATACCTTTGAGCCGTTTTTTCGAGGCAATAATTTGTTCCAACAAAGGCCGGCGCATCCCGCTTACTTTTTCAAAACGTCCAATCATCACCCCCTTCAACCCTCCGGCATCGGGAAGTTGGAGCAAAGATTGCAAATCGCGGTCAAAAATAAAAGGGTTACTCATGTGGTCATCTTCAATCAGCAAAACTGCCCCATCCAAAGGCGGCATAAACTCCGTTCCTTGCAACAAATTGAGCGTACAAAGGTTGCCCCCGATACTAACGCCTTCGGCATGACCTTTTTGCAATACCCAATAGCCTTCGTTTGGGTAAAAATGCCGGTTAATTTGGTCGGAAAACCATTGGTCGTTGCTCCAATAATCCGAAAGCGAAACCTCAAACGGCTCATCACTCATCAAACATTGCCGGACATATTTGTCTATGTAAGTAAATCCTTTTTCCATTCCAAAGGTCGCAAAATGTGGCCCCGAATAAGAAACCAACCCAGTTTTGGTGAAGATGCTGCAAGCCAATGCCGTGATGTCGCTAAATCCGCACAAGATTTTCGGATGCCGGGCAATGAGGGAATAATCGAGGTATTCGAGCAGTTGATTACTGTTGAACCCGCCAAGGGTGGTAAAGATGGCCTTTACCTTTTCATCTGCAAAAGCCCGATGCAAGTCCTCCACTCGGCTTGCAATGGACGAGGAAATAAACTCATCCACCTCTTTGGCATTTTCGGCAAACGAAACCGACAACCCCATTTGTGTCATTCGCGAAACCGCCGCAGTAATCTGTTGAGAAGGAATTGCCGACAAACTTGTTGCCGGCGAAACCACCCGTACTTCATCGCCGGGCTTTAGTTTATTGGGAAATATAGGCTGAATCATATATGGTCAGTTTTGGTAGAACAAAGGTAAATCGTTGGTTTGGTCAAAAAGTCAATGAATGAATACGGATGGTTTTGGGGCAAATAAAGGAAAAGATTTGTTCCGGCCGGTCAAGTTATTGGGGTAGTTCCGATGAGAAGTAATATCTTATTCAGGCAAAGGAATCAAAGCATCGCCCTTCCATGTTTAATCAGCTTGGAAATTCATTCGTTAAACGAAGTTTGGTGAAAAGGTCATCCAGCTTTGTTTCGAAGGGTGGTTATTTGGAAGTTGGTAAAAAGATTTCGCAAAGCATACAGCGCACACTACCCCCACCAATCGTTTCGATGATGTGAATAGGAACGGGAAGGAGGTGGTCGTTATGCCGTTGTAACGCTTTTACTTGGCGAACATCCAAACTATCGAAAGCCTGTTGAGACAAGACGAGGATTTTTTCCCCATGTTTGTTGTGAAGTTGCAACATATTGCCGGCATAGTGATTCAATAATTGGTCGTTGGAAACTTCTATCACCTCATGTCCTGTTTTTTCAAGTTCATGGATCACCAATTTCCGTTCTCGGTCATCGGCAATCGTGTGGCTTCCCAACACCGCAAATCCGGTTCCTATACACATGACCACGTTTGTATGGTAAATCGCCCCTTTATTGTCTAGGGCGGTAAACAAAACAGCATGGTTGTATTGCATCCGTTTCACCCATTCCAACACCATTTCAGGGTTAGTCCGTTCCGAAATAGCGGCGTAAGCCACCCGATGCACCCTGTCCAAAACCAGACTTCCCGTACCTTCCAAAATCAACCCTTCGTTTTCCGATGCTTCAAAATGCTCGCGTTTGTTGATGGTAAAATGGTGAACATCGCTCAATACTCGCAAGAGTTCCTCGCTTCTTTCCGCGCGGCGATTAGGCGTTTTCATCGGGTAGGTTGCCACTACTCCGTTTTGATGCGTACTAATCCAGTTGTTAGGAAAAATAGAATCGGGAGTATGCGGGTAAGGCGTATCGTTCCAAAACACCACGTCTATATGATGCTCTTTCAACAGCCGGGCAAAATTATCGAACTCCAGTAGCGCAAGGTCCTGCACTTGGTTAGCACTCAATTGAGGAATGGCACTCTGAAAACTATTGGTAACAGCCGTTTCGGGGTTAAAACCAAAACGCACAGGTCTTACCATGAGCACCGTATCGGTAGTTTGTTGGCGATTCATGTTGATATTGGGATTGGTGAATAGAAAAGTTTGTTTTTCAAAAAATTGGTCGTCAAATATTTCTTCTTTGTGTTTTCGCGACTTTTAGTGAAACTATAGGAATGTTTGATTTAAACAAAAAAGGTCATTGAATATCCCTTCTTAACGACTAAGTGTCTTTGTGCGAGCTCAAAAGTATGTTTGTTCGTTTCCAAAGAAAAGATAACTAATTTTGAGCAAAAGTAACGAACGTGTCCCAATATTTATACTATAACGGCAGCTATTGTTTGTCGGACACTCCGATGTTCACCGCCGGCAACCGTGCTTTCAAATACGGCGACAGCCTGTTCGAAAGCATCGTTCTGTTCAATGGAAACATCCCTTTTCTATCATTACATTGGGAAAGATGGACAAAAACCGCCCAAATTCTTCAAATACAAGTCCCCGAAGACTTCACCCCCACCAAGCTGAAAGAAATCTGCGCCAACTTGGCACAATTAAACGGTCAAGCCACCTCCGCCCGCATCAGGCTGACCATTTTTCGACAAGGCGGAGGTCTTTTCCTGCCCGATGACAATACAGGTGTCATTATCGTTACCCTACACCCGATAGAAAACACTCACTTTGTCCTCAACCAGAAGGGGGTAAATTTGGTGGTGTATCCACAACCCCTCGTTGCTCCCCTGTTCCTTTCCAATCTCAAAACAGGTAATGCCATACCTTATATTATAGCTTCCCAATTTGCAAAAGCAAATCAAGCAGGCAATTGCCTTTTGCTCAACACAAACATGGAAATAGCCGAAGCTGCCAACTCCAATGTTTTTTGGGTAAAAAAAAATCAAGTCCACACCCCACCGCTCGACAGCGGATGTTTAAACGGGGTGATGCGAAAGGTAGTCCTGCAAATTCTTGAGGAAATAAAAATGCCCGTATTAGAAACCCAACTAACCGTAGAAACCTTACGCCAAGCAGACGAGGTTTTTTTAACCAACGCCACACAAGGAATCGTTTGGGTAGCCCAATTTAAAGAGCAAACCTACACCAACAATCAAGCAGGTAAAATTTTAGAAGCGGTCAACGCCAAAATTTGAAAGAGAAAATAAGATTACAACGACAGCATTAGAGGTAAATACATCTCCGGTTAACCCTTCTCCACTGCATACAACACCGGTTTACTCGGACTCGCATCCAACTCAAGGGAAGTAGTCATCAGATTAAGCAGGTAAACGCCATCTTTCAGCGAATCGGGAACATAAATGAGTTCGGTAATCGTAGCCCCGATACGCGGATGTTCGGGATACTGCCAATAAGCCTTATGAGCCAGCAATAGTCCCCCATCCTCTTCCCTGTCAACAGAAGGTAGGTCTATTAATAGATGGTCAATTTCTCGCTCGGCAATCAATTGTGCCGCTTCCTGGTGTAAATAGGGCGGGTTTGTGCCGGAATAGTTTCTGTGTAATTTATGAGAATCGTTTGGAAGTGTGCGAATGATGAGGGCTTGTGTTTGTATTCCCCAAAGTGCTTCTTCCATTTGTTCTTTGGTAATCACCCTGTCGCCGTTGTGAATTAATTGGGGGTAAATGCTGATTAAGGTAGCAATGAAAAAAAAACTTCGCAACTCCCGATTCAACGTTTCACCATTGGGTGAGATATGCCCCACACATTCTGTATGAGTACCATTACCATGAGGGTTAAAGGTTACGTTTTTGAAATTCACCGCTCCGCCTTGCCTCACATCGCCCACAAAATTACCCGCCCTGACCGGCTCAATGAGCAAATAAGGTGCATAAAAAGCATTGACCACATCCACCCCTTCTGCCAAAGGAATACTGATATCAAAAGGCTCTGAAAGGTCGAATACATGCTGCTTCCCTTGAAAGAAAAAAGTCGCTATCATAACATTAGCAAAAGGCAGGTGAAGTAAATACCTGCGGTTAAAGATGAATTGGGTGAATGGAAGAAGACAATAAAGCTATCATTTTTTCGAGGTATTGTTGATCTACCCAATCAAAATCATCCAATGAAGTACTGTCTATATCCAACACCAATCGGGTAACGCCTTGCCCATCAACCAATGGAACGGTTATCTCAGAACGAGAAAGACTGGAGCAGGCAATATGTCCGGGAAAAGCATCCACATCGGGAACAATAATCGTTTCCCCCTTCGTTGCACAAGCACCACATACGCCCTTGTTCAAAGCTATTCTGGTACAAGCAAGCGGCCCTTGAAAAGGCCCTAAAACTAACTCTTCGCCCATTAGACGGTAAAACCCCACCCAAAAAAAGTCGAAGGTTTCTTTCAATACAGCGCAGATATTGGCAAGGTTAGCAATCAAATCAGGCTCGGCGGCAACCAAAGAAGCAATTTGTGGTAACAATTGTTTGTACTTGTCTTCTTTGCTAAGTTGAGTTTCGATGGTAATATGGTGCATAAGAAAGAAAGGGGTTAAAAATGGGTGAAATCAAAAAAAGCGCAAGCCCCGATAAATAGGATTTGCGCTTTTTAATAGTGACCCCAGAAGGATTTGAACCCTCAACCCTCAGATCCGAAGTCTGATGCTCTATCCAATTGAGCTATGGAGCCGTTGATGATGCAAAGATACACAAAGTTCTAATACTGTAAAAGCAAAAAAAGTTTCCAAACCAATAAAAACATTGAACAATAACCGCATTTTCAGATGAAACGCACGATTTTTAACCACCTCATTGAAAAGGGAAAGCACTATGCTTATTTAACTTCATTCGGGTTTTTAGCACCTAAATATTCGTTGGTAAAATGCTCTTTATGTTTTGGTTTGGCAAATTTATCGGCATTGTAAGTACCCGAATTACCTTTAGTAATAGATAAGGAAGTCCAACTATCATTGCAAACCATTTTACCGATAAACACGATTTGCCCAACATGATAGGCATAATGTGCGAGTTGCCTGTTAATGGCTTCCACAATGGAATGACCTTGATTTCTGATGTAAACCGTTTGATGGTAATCGGCTTCGGTTAAGCCATGAAGAGCAGAAAACAAACAATTCCAACCCTCGTTCCATTTGTTAAGCAATTCCTCTCTTGTTCGAACATCGTTGTCAAATTCCGAATCGCGGTTACGCCATTCCTTTTCTCCATCGGTATTCAAAAAGTCCGTCCAACGCGACAACATATTTCCCCAAAGATGCTTTACAATGATGGAAATGTTGTTGCTTTCCTCGTTATATTGCCAAAAAAGCCCGTCATCGGGCACTTGTGCGATGGTTTTCTCTCCAAGCAGTTTGTAATATTCAAACTGCTTAATAGCACTATCTAAGTATTCTTTGGTCATACAGGTAATAAATATTGGTTCACCGACAAATTTTGTGAAAAAGGTATAAGACATCGGATGTTTTTAAAACATCCGATGTCTTGTCTTTGTGTAAAAGCTAGTTTTAGATTCTTCTTTGCTTGGGTTATTACGGCAAATTGGCCTTAATTTATACAGCTTCTACTGCTACGATTTGAGGTACTGCCGTTTTTACCGAATATTCCACTCCGGCCTTCATTGTCATAAAACTCATAGGACAGTCCCCGCAAGAACCAAGGAGTTTCACCTTTAGCACATAATCTTCGGTAATATCCACCACTTCAATATCCCCGCCGTCTCCTTGCAAGTGTGGACGGATACTGTTAAGGGAATGTTGAATTTTTTCTAAAAGCTCTTCGTGAAACATAAGCGTGCTATTGAGATTTACTTGACAAAGTACAACTATTATCGTACAAACAAGAATTGGATAGGAAAATGGTGAATGGTCAATAGTGAATAGTGAATGGTCAATAGTGAATAGTCCAAAGTCTAACGTCTTAAATCTTTTGTCTTAAGTCTATAATTCTACAATCAACTGCTAATCTGTACCGAATCAAGCTTTGCAGCGTTTTGAATGGCGATGTTACGGGCTACTGTTTGAGCTAAAAAAACAAACTCTTGCCCGGCAAGACTATCGGGTTGCAAAACAACCGGAATGCCGTCATCACCACCACTTCGTATATCTTCTATAATAGGGATTTCTCCAAGTAAAGGCACATCAAACTGTTCTGCGAGCGAACTGCCTCCACCACGACCAAATAAATAGTACCGCTTTTCGGGCAGTTCGGGCGGCGTGAAATAAGACATGTTTTCGACTATACCCAAAATTGGCACATTGATTTGCGGCAATTGAAACATACCGATGGAACGAATGACATCTGCTTTGGCAACATCTTGAGGAGTAGTTACGACAATAGCAGCGGTAATCGGAACCAATTGCGCAAGCGTAAGATGCACATCACCCGTACCCGGTGGCAAGTCAATCACCAAATAGTCCAAATCTCCCCAATGCGCATCGGTAATAAACTGCCGTAAAGCGGAAGAAACCATAGGGCCACGCCAAACAATCGCTTGTGTTTCTTCGGCCAAAAAACCGATGGAAAGGGTTTTAATTCCATATTGCTCAATGGGTTCAATTTTGCTTTGACCATTCACCTGAACAACATGTGGCCGTCTGTTTCGTAGCTTCATCATCACCGGTATAGACGGCCCGTAGATATCAGCATCAATAAGACCCACTTTTGCGCCGGTTTGCGCCAAACCCAATGCTAAATTAACCGACACTGTAGATTTACCAACCCCTCCTTTGCCCGATGCTACCGCAATAATGTTTCTTACTCCGGGTAAAACACTGCTCCCTTCTTGACGCATAGAGGTTACCTTCGAGGTAATATCAACAGATACGATTGCTTCCTTGCTCACAAAATGCCGGATGGCGACAATGCAAGCATTTTTAATTTGCTCTTTGAGAGGACAAGCAGGCGTAGTCAGTATCAATCGAAAACTTACTTGATTACCGTCAATGTGGATATTGTCCACCATGTTAAGGGTAATCAAATCTTTACCCAAATCGGGGTCGTCCACATAACTGAGGGCGTTGATGATGGCGGCTTTGGTAATTGACATATAAAATTGCGGAAGTTGATAAAATCAAAGTTGAAAACAATTCTAACCCTACAAAGTTCTTCCATTCACCTCACCTGATAATTTCAATTTGAATATTGGTGGTTTTGCCGGAAAACTTGAAACTGCACTTTTCAAAAGTCGGCCCTGAAAACATGGGTTTGAAATTATTAGAAAGCGCGTAAGGTTCTTTTGGAATTCCCATAAAGCCTGTGTCTAACTTGCCATTACCATTAGTATCTTGATAAATGGCGAAAGCATAAGTTCCCGGTTCTAAATTAGGCAATATTATTTCTACTGTTGATTTACCGTTTGGGTTTCCTTTCGCACCTTTATACATTCCCTCCATTTTGCTAAAACTTTGGCTATTATTGTAAAGGGCAAGGTAAACGGGCGATTTTGTATCTTTTAGATTGGTTACAGTAACAATAAGTGCTTTTTGTTGGTCTTGAGGCATGACGTAAGTTTCTTGCCAAAAATGAATATAAGACAGAAGAATTAAGAAGAATGTTGACATTTTGTGATAAAGGTTAAGCCCTTCTGCTTACTTAAACCAAAGCAGAAGGGCAACAAGATAAAGTGAAAAATCTAATCAGTTGAATTTATTTAAAACCGCAGTCCAAATGTTAGCAAGAAGTTGCCGGATTTGTTTTTCAAAATGGCCGGCACATCGCTATCGGCATCTATAGAATAAGGGAAATAGTTGTTTTTACCAAAAGTATAGGCATAAGCCACATCACAAAAAACGACTTTCTCTCTAAATCCAAGGCCGGCTGTAAGGGTCTGCCGGTTTAATTCAGAAGCATCTTTGTATGGGCTGCCTTGAAACACATAACCCCCTCTTACCCTAAATACATCTAATGCAAGTTCGGCACCTACACGCAAGTTGGAGGCCGATGAGTATCGTTTCCCAATTTCACGGTTGATTTCACTTGCCAAACGGCGGTCTTCCGGCACATCGTCAAAGGTAAATTCCATTTGACTGTAATCCGCCCATTCGTAATCTACCGATATGAAACCAAACGTTTTATAAAAAACGGCTGCGCTGCCCACTAAACGCCAAGGTGTGGTCAATTGGTAATCGTATTCACCTTCGGGCGAATACAATAAGGTGTCGTAATGGGCAAATTCTGCGTACAAGTTGCTTGAAAATTGTTCATTCAAAGATATGAGCGTTGGTGTATGTACAGCACCACCAACTCGCACCACCTCAATGGGTCTATAGATTAGACCCAATTTACCATTTATCCCGGTTCCTTTTGTTTTGAGCGACTCACTCAATTCAAAGGTGTTGAAATCGTAATCGCCTAAATCAACCGCCTGCCCTTGAATAATGCCTTGACGGTCTGTTTCGGCATAAAACTTTTCGGAAGCGTACCGGACAAAAGGAATGCCAAGCGTTCCGCCAAAGAAAAGTTTATCTTTATAGTTAGTGCCCAAGGATAAAACAAATTCGTCTGTTGCATTTTTTTCGGTGATGTATTCTTCTTGTTCAACGGCAAAACCATTGGTAACTCCCAAATAGTTATTACTTCCCTGCGATGCCGGATTGATTAAAAAGGCAAAATAGGCTAACCCTGCTCCAAAAGGATAATTATCCCGCACTTGATTTCCGGGTGTGCCCGATGCTTGTTGTGCGTAGTAATCCAATAAAGAGTTCTTCGTGTTTGTGCCGATTAAAAGCGTTTTCCTGTTATAGTTTGCAGTACGGTTCAATCCGATACCAAAGTTTATTGCCCGCCAATCGGAGTCGGGTCTGCGACCGCCACCTTTAAAAACTAACCCTATATTATTGAGGTTAAAGTTGTTTTTATTATCGGTTTCGGCGTTTCCCCAATATTCGCTTTCAGTATTGGTAAAATATAGCGAAGGAGTAATGGTAAACTCTGATTTTCGATACAAACCAATACCGGCAGGGTTAATTGAAAGAGAGGTGAAATCGGCACCCAATGCACCAAACGCTCCACCCGATCCAACGGCACGGGCAGTACCTCCTATTTGAGTTTGGGAATATCGAAGTGCGTCATCAGGAGTTTGGGCTAAAATGCTGTTGAAGCATACGAAAATAGCGATAATTAAGAAAGATATTTTTTTCATGGTTTACTGTTTGTGGTAAATGTCTAAGGTATATTTTTGTTTTCAACACAAATTCAAATGAGTGTAACGGTACTATTTTTTAAAGCAATTAGTAGCAAGACAGGCTACTTGTTTACAAAACAAAAGCCCAAAGTAAAAAGAGTTATTGCATTAAATAAACAGACCTCTCTATGGTAGAAACGCCAACGAGAGGTCTGATTTGAAAGAGGATGTTTAAATACTTAACTGAAGCCGGTAATTAAATGGCTATTAAGTTCTGTAATTGCTATCTCGGACTTTTGCTTTTGCTGTCCGTTTTAGCCGGTTTGTTGTTGCGGTTGTCGTTAGAAGAACTTCCTTTATTGTTAGAACTTCCGGTATTTGACTTAGTGCCACTTCCACTCGAACCTTTGTTGCCACCGGATGAATATCCGCCCGACTTATTGTCTTTAGTGTCGTATTTTTGTTTGGGTTCCGGTGTTGATTTTTTATCTTCTATTTTAGGCTGATCTTTAGGTTTTGAGTCATACTCATACTTCGGCTGATCTTTGGGTTTTGAGTCATACTCATACTTCGGCTGATCTTTGGGTTTTGAGTCATACTCATACTTCGGCTGATCTTTGGGTTTTGAGTCGTATTCATACTTAGGCTGATCTTTAGGCTTGGCCTCGTACTCATATTTTGGCTGTTCTTTTTCTAATTTAATGCCTGTATCACGCCCTATATTATTGTCTTTTGGAGTATAGGGATTGTCATTGTTTTTAACATTTCTGTCTAGATTGCTGTCATAATCAGACCATGTATTCGTATCGTTGGGATTAGTTTTACCACCTATAACACCGTTATTGACCGGCGCATTTCCTCTATCGCCATAAGAAGTGCCTTGTCCCGACCTGTCGCCGCGAGGTCCATAATAGTTGCCGGAAGTACTATTGTTATTGTTGTTGTTAATGATGGTTACATCATTATGAACATAAGTTACAGGGCTGAACGGGCTATAACCCCAACCCCAACCGTTGTACCAATTATTGGCATACCATCCATTGTTCCAAGCATTGTTATACCAACCTCCGCCGTTGTACCCACACCATGAATTTTGACCCCAAGGACTTGCCCAAGGATTGCCCCATGAATTAACACCCCAACCCCACATGACTACCACGCGAGGACGGAACCAAGGTCGAGGCATAAATGCTACCGGTTGCCATGCCCAAGGATTGTCATAGATGCTGTAACCCCACCAAAACGGGTCTTGAACGCCATACCAATAACGATCGGTATAATAGCCTCCATAATAATTAAATCCGGCATAAGGACTATGAAAACGGCGAATTCGTGATGAGTAATAATAATCATACTCGTCTTCTTCATAATTTACATACTCATCATTATCGTAATAGTTATTGGTAATGTAGGTATTACCACTTTGGTCAGTTTGTTGTTGAGTTGTACTTGGATTGTTATTGGTCGAAGGATAGTAATATACATCATCTTGCGACCATGCTGCTGCTGACCACAACATAGTACTAACGAGAACTACGAACGAAAAAAGTGTATTTTTCATGATTTTTAGATTTAAGTGCTATGGTTTGACAATGAATGTAAATGAGGGTTTAAACCGATTGTAAAATTTTTTTTGAGAAATAGTTTTGGGTGTTCACAGCTATTACTTTCAAATTTTTATACGTAACGCAACGGTGATTGATAAAGTTGCTTTTAGCTTAAAGTTTAACTATTACCCCATCCTATGCTCCAAAGTTAAGGTTTAATTTTTGGATAAGCAAGCAGAATCGCCCCTAAATCCACTTTAAGGAAATTAGGGGTAAGAAATAGTGCAAAACGTTACCAACACATTTGTTAACCGACTCCACTAAAACATTACATAAAATCAGTTGTCGATAATGAAAAACCATTCAAAATAAGTGGTTTAAACCTATTTACAGCCTACGGAAAGCAACTCAATAATCATTGATGTTGTTAAACTGTAGCTCCGTTTTTTGATAGGTAATAGGTTGGTGAAAATGGCTGAAAGCCTTGCTTTGAGGGATGTTTTACTTTATTATTCCCTAACCTTAGGTAATAGGAATGGCTCATACGATTGAATTTTATGACACTAGACTATAGGTTCTGAGGCAAAACAGATAAACTTCAATTACTACTTCTTACTATGTTTGCTGCCGTTGGGATAAAGCATAGTAGTTGGCTGAAAAGGTGAGTGGCAAGTTGATAGGTGAAATTACGCCAAAGGTAGGTCGCACCCCTTTTTTGTAAGCAACTCAAATAGAAGCGAAGCCTATTGGTGTTAAATTTTCTGCTTGTCTTTTGAATCGTTCTTGCTCATAAACGAATCGTTCTTGCTCATAAACGAATCGTTCTTGC
>CALCIK010000010.1 GCA_937907475.1 uncultured Bacteroidota bacterium
CGTTCTTGCTCATCAATGAACCGTTCTTGCTCATCAATGAACCGTTCTTGCTCATCAATGAACCGTTCTTGCTCATAAACGAACCGTTCTTACCCATAAATGAACCTTTCTTGCTCATTTTTTTCTGTAACTCCGCATTAAAATCAGAACACTTCACTATGAACAGTCCTTCAATGCTGACTCGATGACAAAAAAATCGAAAAACCTATTACCTAAACCCTGCGGAGTTATAGTTTAAACTGATGTATAAGTTTCGAACTTAAAAGGATGGACTGAAGATAAAAAAATGAAACCTTATGGAGCAAAATACACAGATTTTGGGTTACCTTTGCCATCTCCAATTGAACGGATTGCCCAAGTGATGAAATTGGTAGACATGCCATCTTGAGGGGGTGGTACTCGAAAGGGTGTGCTGGTTCGAATCCAGTCTTGGGCACTGAGCTTTCACAAAAAGCCGCTTTTGTTTCAACGCAAAAGCGGCTTTTTTTGTTTACCCCTATTCATTTACCAATTCGCTTTATTTCAACCTATCATAAACACTTTATTTATGCAAACAATCATTACCTATTTTGAACACCTAAACCCAATTTACGCCGCATTGTTGGCCACGCTGTTTACGTGGTTTTTAACAGCAGTAGGAGCTTCATTGGTCTTTTTCTTCAAAGATTTACATCGAGGCGTTTTAGATACTATGCTTGGTTTTACGGGTGGAGTCATGTTGGCAGCCAGTTTTTGGTCGCTTCTCAACCCTGCTATCCTAATGTCAGAAACAATGTACCCTTCTATGCCTTGGATGCCGGCTGCAGTCGGTTTTTTACTTGGCGGATTATTGATTTTTGGATTAGATAAACTCCTGCCGCATTTGCACATCAACTTTAAAAAAGACGAAACAGAGGGGGTAAAAACCAATTGGTATAGCACAACGCTCTTAGTGCTTGCAATTACACTCCACAATATCCCCGAAGGTTTGGCAATAGGTGTGCTTTTTGGAGCTGCCTCTTTGGGAATGGATAACGCCACTACGGCCGGTGCCATTGCACTTGCCATCGGTATCGGCATACAAAATTTACCGGAAGGAACAGCAGTAGCCGTGCCATTGCGAAGACAGGGGTTAAGCCGTTTTAAAAGTTTTTGGTACGGACAACTCTCCGCCGCAGTCGAACCCATTGCAGGGGTATTTGGTGCGGCAGCGGTTATTTATGTACAACCTGTATTACCTTTTGCGTTAGCATTTGCAGCAGGCGCAATGATTTATGTTGTCATCGAAGAAGTTATTCCCGAAACCCAACGCGATAAATATACCGATGTCGCAGCACTCGGATTTTTGGGTGGCTTTTTAGTCATGATGATATTAGATGTGGCATTGGGTTAACCCATCAAGCAAATATCGGGGTAAACCATTCAGATTTACCCCGATATTCTTTAACAATAGTTCGGTGATTTTTGAGGTTTTGCGATGTTGGATATATTAGAAAC
>CALCIK010000011.1 GCA_937907475.1 uncultured Bacteroidota bacterium
GTTCATCCGCGTTCATCCGCGTTTGAAAATCCGTTTCATCCGCGTTCCAAAAAAAATATTAGGAGAAGGAGGCAGGGCTGTTACCTCTGAGCTGAGGTCGGCACTATGTATTTTTGACATGATTAGAACTTGCGTAACATCAGTTAGTAAGGTAATCAGGTTTTCCCCTTCCCGCTATTGTAGGTATCCCCACAGACAACCCAATTCAAACTATGCTATCTTACAACCTAAAGGGAATAAGTAATGTCGTCCACCTTTTGCAACAACCATTCTTTGTAAATAAGCGGCGATTGTTGTATGCTATGCTTTAACCTCTGTGCTTTTGCCTCGTCCGGGTTTTCCTGCAACCGTAATAATTGTAACACAAAATTGGCAAAGGACTGATTAGCCGCTTTTAACAAGGGTGTCAAATTGCCGGCATCGGAGAGGTAGTGTTTAAGGGCATCTATCTGCGATAAAAGAGCATCTGTTTCACCCAACTCATAATAGATACGAATGAGCAGGTTTTTGAGCGATGCCATGCTTTTTCTGAATTTTGGGTCTGTTTGGTGCAGCAACACTAAGGCATTAGAAAATTGTCCATCGTAAAAACAAATATTGGCTTCGCAAAAAGATATTGCGTTTTGGCGAACCGATAGATCGAGTTCTTGGCTGTATGTGTCAATAAAATATTTCGCCCAAGCATTTTCACCTACTTGCAGGGCATTTTGCACAATATTGCAAAACGGAACGACCAAAAAACTCCCGTTGACCACCAATAGTCCCAATTGTATTAAAGATTGGTAAATCCCGAAAAGATGACTCCGGTACAGGTTTTCATCCGTTGGCAGATTTTTGAGGCAATAGTTGGTCATGTTGGTTAACAAACTGCGTTGAATGCGGGGTGAAATTTGGGCAAATTCAGTTTGGTGGAGCGTAGCAAGCAGGGAGGTGAAGTAATGAGCAGTGTTCGTATAACTCAGCAATATAGCCTGATGCAAGGCATTGGCAATAAAAGCATTACCGGGAGGCAAATTCTGTACAGCCAATGGGTAAATTCGGGTTAAAAAAGAATCGTCGAATGAAAAATTGTGCGACAGGTGGTTGTTGACCTCATAACTTTGGTGCATTAACCCATCCATGACATAAAGAATCGATAGTGCGTCAAAGACTTTGCGGGTATTGGCTTCCTTAAAATGACGCATAGCGTGGCGGCGGGAGTAATCGTCATAGTGGTATTGGTAAAGTTTGCTGAGGCTGTAATGGTCTAACCAATAGTCTGTATTATCGGTTTGATTACTTGCCAATTGTTGCTGTGCCAAGACATGATGGTTGTCCCAAAAGGTATCTAAACGTTTAATCGCCAATGCCGACAGTAAATGTCTTTTTTGGGCGGGTTGATTTTCCAAATAGTTTTCGGTGGCTAAGAACTGCTCGGCAAGGCGCAAAAGATAAGCGTTGAGATCGTACAGCCATTGAGGGTTAAAAGGCGTATTGGGAAACAATTTTGCAAATACAATGGTCTTTTCGAGGTTTTTATGGGCGAAACCGGGTGCGTATTTTCTCAGAATTTTCCACCATCTGAGGGTATCATTGTGTTTGTTGTAATAGGGGGAAGCCAAGAAGTCGTCAAATCGCTGTAACTCTTTTTTGGTAAAGGTTTTTAGCAGTATAAACAGTTTACTGTTTTGCATGGCAGCAGAGGTAGTTTGATGTTTTTTTTCAAAGGTAATGCTATTTATTTTTCTCAGAATGGTATTTATATTTCTTTGAGTTGCAATGACCGGTTATCTACTTTTACCGCGAATACTTGCAGGTGTTCGTACAACAGTACAAATGCTTGCCGGTATCGAATGTAACAGGTTCCTCTACCACGATAAAAACACTTCCATGCACAACAATCTTGTAACCCATTCTCCATCAAATTGCTTGAAGTCCAACCTTATTCTCTCCAACGGACTACGTTTATTTACACTTGCCCTATGGTTATTATGGAGTGGTAATCTATCGTTTTTATCCGCACAGATATGGGTTCCGGTTGCCGGCATACCCTCAACTGCCAATTTTAAGGCCTTGTATTTTGTCAATACAACCACCGGATGGGTGGTGGGAGATAATGGAAGCATTCTGAAAACAACCGATGGCGGCAGCAACTGGACACCCCAAACAAGCGGCACTACAGAAACACTGCGCGGCGTATTTTTTTGGGATAGTAATATGGGTTGGGCTTGTGGCGGCAATGGGATAATAGTAGCCACCACGAACGGAGGTAATAGCTGGACTCCACAAAACAGTACGACCACCAACCAATTGAATGGAGTTCAGTTTGTGAGTGCTACCACGGGATGGGTGATAGGGAATGGAAGCCGGTTGCTGAAAACGACAAACGGCGGCGGAAGTTGGACACAACAAAACAATCAAGGCATTGATTTATGGGGTATCGCCGCTATAGATGCCAATACAGTATGGACTTCGGGCACTTTTAACAGCGTTCAGGGTTCCCCCACCTTACTCAAAACCACAAATGGCGGAACCAATTGGGCATATCAAACCAATTCGGGCATCACTTCGTTTTTACCCCTGCAAGACGTGCATTTTTCCGATGCGCTCAATGGTTGGTTGGTCGGCGGAAACGGAACAATACGTCATACGACAGACGGCGGTGCAACCACCTGGACAGGGCAAACATCGGGTACCGGATTTGAATTGCTCGGTGTCGATTTTTTAAATACCACAACGGGGTTTGCCTGTGGCAGGCAGGGGGTAATACTCTATACTGCCAATGGCGGGAATAGCTGGTCGGCACAATATACAGGATTTAATACGGTGAGCCTTTGGGATGTTGAGATGATTACCGCCTCAACCGGCTTTGCCGTTGGCGACAATGGTTTAATCTTGCAATATACCATTTCACCCCCCGCACAACCGTTGGTATTGTTACAACCTAACGGAGGCGAGATATTTCAGATTGCGACCAAACGCTTTATCATTTGGCAAGCGCAGTCTGGTATTGCCAATGTAAAATTGGAGTATTCGACCAACAACGGCGGTAATTGGACGGTAATCACCCCCTCTACTCTAGCAGCAACAGGCAGTTATTCATGGACTATACCCAACACACCTTCGGTTAATTGCCTGGTGCGCATTTCAAATGCTGCCAATGCTGCGGTCAACAGCGTTTCGACAAGCAATTTTTACATCATGAACACGCCTATTGGATGGGATTATTCGGTGCTGACTTCGGCCACGGTCAGCAATAGTCCGCCACAAATCAACGTGTCTTGGGTGTATGATGTGAACGCACTCACCTACACCTTAGACCGCAAACAGACGACCGACTTTGTTTGGACAAATATTGCCTCTTTCAACGGAACCACCACAAACTATATAGATAACAATGTCCTGCCCGGCGTGATTTACGAGTACCGCTTAACTAAAACTACCCCTTTGATAACCGCTGCTTATGGATATTTGTATTCCGGTATTGAAATGCCGGCACCCGATTGGCGCGGAACGGTTCTGTTGGTCGTTGACAACACTTTTTCAGTCTATTTAAAACCTGAAATAGACCGATTGATGTCAGATTTAATTGGAGACGGTTGGCGGGTAAAACGAACGGACTTTGAACCAAATGCTACCGATGTTGAGGTAAAAAACTGGGTAACCAATCAATACAATCTCCCCAACGCCAGTGTAAAGTCTTTGTTAATCATTGGGCATTTAGCCATTCCTTACTCCGGTAATTATGCTCCCGATGGCCATGCCGAAAGAATAGGGGCGCAACCCGCCGATGTTTTTTATGCCGATATAGACGGCAACTGGACAGATGAGAGTGTAACAACCAATAATACAGGGTTGATTTATACACCCAATATCCCGGATGATGGTTATTGGGATCAAAACGCCATTCCGTCTCAAGCTGAAATTGAAGTTGGGCGGATTGATCTATTTAACATGACCGGATTTGCCCTTAGCGAGGCCGATTTGATTAAGCAATACTTAAACAAAAATCACGCTTACAGACATAAAATTTCCCAACCTCAACCCCGCGCCCTTATCAATACGCATCTCGACAGCCAATTACCGGCTACCTCTGCCGTGGGTTGGCGCAGTTTTTCGCCAATCGTGGGCAGCGGCAATATTGATGCGATAAACACCGGTGGAAGTACCAATTGCAGTGCTTGCCCTGCATTTGTCGACTCTTTAGAATTAAATTCATATTTATGGACGTATATGGCGGGAGGCGGTTCAGACACAAGTGTGGCCGGGCCGGTGTTTACCAGCAATCATTGCATCACCCGAACGCTCAACACAGTGTTCATGCAGCTTTACGGCAGTTACTTTGTTGAATGGGCAAACGGCGGGTTGCCTTTACCCGATAACCTGCTTCGTGCACCATTGGCAAACAACGGTATGGTCTTGGCTACTTGTTGGACGGGTGGAGTGCCTAGATGGTATTTCCATCACATGGGCATGGGTAAAAGCATCGGGTTCTCAACCCTTCAATCGCAAAACAATACCGGCTTATTCGACCTTGGGAGTGCCTCCACCGCCGGAGGTATTCACATGGCACTCATGGGCGACCCGACACTTTTGCCCAAATATGTCTATCCAATCAGCAACCTTGCGGTCATCCAAAATGCTTCGGGTCTTCAATTAAGCTGGACTGCGTCGGCCGATGACAATATTGCCGGTTACAACGTTTACCGTGCCGATTCCTTATTCGGAGCGTTTACCAAACTGAACACCTTGCCCGTTACCGCAAACAATTTTACCGACACAGCTCCAAATACTACGGGCAGCAATGTATATATGATTCGTGCCTTACGGTTAGAAACCTCTGCTTCGGGTTCATACTACCACATGAGTCAAGGCGTTTTTACCTGTGCCCCTTATCTGTTGATAACAGGCAGTACCGATGTATGCAACAATGGCATTTATACCTATTCATTACCCCTCAGTACGGGTGCTTCCTATAATTGGGTGGTCAATGGAGGACTCCTCTTATCCGGTCAGGGAACCAATTCCATCAGCGTACAGTGGAATGGCGGTATTGTGGGAACAATAACGGTAACCGAAACCTTGGAGTGACGGGTTGCATCGGAATAGGAACTCAATACCAACTACTTTAGCCACACCATTAAACTTTTATGCTTTTTTAGTGTATAATATACAGCACAATTTAACACATAATTTGCCGTTTATTTGTGGAATTCAAAACACCGAGACAAAAGTTCATCCTTAAAAAACGAGATGTTTTGTTGAATTAGAATAACCATCATCAATAACCAATAAATACTTAAACCCTTCCCAGTTATGAATAAAATTATCTTTGCTTTGTTGGTATTGTTTTCACTCAACGCTGTTGTGGCACAAAATAACGGGAAAAACGAAGTTGTCCCACTTTATGACCAAGCGGTAATGCGTCAACACGAAGACACCTTAATTGCTATGTTTGACAAAGTAAGGACATTGCCCAACGAGTTAGACCGATTTACTGCTTGCTACGCATTTGTGCCCGCATTGGTAAAAGCATTGAAAGAACCCGGTTCTTATACTTATCCGTTTGACTCGCTAAAAAAATGGGTTTCGATTGTTACCCCTCCTGATGATACGTTCCGCATTTTCACATGGATGGTGGTCAAGGGTAATGCCGACGATTACAGAACCATCTCTTACAAATACTTCGGTGCCATTCAAAAGAACAATTCCGAAAAATTAGAATTGATTCCTTTAGACGACAAATCAAACGCCCTCTCCTCTCCAGAAGATAAAGTGTTGAACAACGATGAATGGCTTGGAGCGATGTACTACAATATACACCCCTATCAACATGCCGGCAAACAATACTATATGCTTTTTGGATGGGACGGCAACAACAGTAAAAGCGATAAAAAGTTAGCCGATTTGTTGTATTTCGAGGATGGTAAAGCGCGGTTTGGAGCACCGGTATTTGAAGTGATTAACAATAGGAACAACACGAAATCCATTAAACACCGTTTGATTCTAGAATTCAAAGAAGGCTCTGCCGTATCACTTGGATATAATAAGGAAGAGATGAAAGTGGTTTATGATTTCCTTGCTCCCGAAGACGAAAAAGCAAACCAAATTGAAGGTGCAGGATTTACGCTCATACCCGACGGCACCTATCAAGGAATGGAATTAAACCTCCAAACCGGCATTTGGGAAGCACGATCCTTAGTGCTAAAAGGGGTAAGCATGGATGCACCGCCCCGACCTACCCCTGTGTTGGGCAATAAGAAATCTCAAAAAAACAAGAGCATTATGCCTCCTGCAAAGGAAACAAAAAAGTCCAAGGGCAAAAAACCATAGTAAATTAATCATTGCCACAAAAAAAGCCGTTGCCGCAAGCAACGGCTTTTTTGTGTGTTATACTATCAAATTATAATGGTTTGTTAAAATTCAGCGAACTTTTGTTATAATTTATCTTGGTAAAAGCGTGATAAAGTTTGGTGATTGTTTCGCAGTCGCACCCTTATTTCCTTAGCAACCGAGTTTTACAAAGGCAATAAGATTCGTATCCAATTTTTGATAGACCGTATTTTTGATGCCTCTGCAAATAATGGTGAGTTATCAAAAAATCAACCCAACACTTTTGAACTCATATCTTTGGTCTGTATTGCCCCTTAATTGATAACAAACTATTGTAATTATTATCGTTTATAAATCCGTTCAATGACATAATTGCCTTCAAAAGTTGGTTATGCGACCTAATTCATCACCTTTTTTATTAAAATTGTATGGAGTTGGAAAAAAAGTTTTACTTTGCCACCCGAAAAACAAACACACCATATCACATTCACTAACTCATACACTTACTTATGACGTTGGATAATAAACAGGCTTGGGGTTCGCGGATAGGCTTAATTTTGGCTATGGCAGGCAATGCCGTAGGGTTGGGCAATTTCCTTCGTTTTCCGGTACAGGCCATTCAAAACGGCGGAGGCGCATTTATAATACCTTACCTCGTGTGCTTTTTGCTCATGGGTATTCCGTTGCTATTGATTGAATGGTCAACAGGTAGGTTTGGCGGTAAATCGGGCAATCACAGCACCCCATTTATCTTGGATACAATGGCGAAAGGCCGCTATTGGAAATATATAGGTGTCTTCGGAATTTGGACGAATATAGCCGTTGCATCTTACTATTGCTATATCGAATCTTGGACGATTTCTTATGTATTCCATTCTATTGCCGGCACATTTTCCGGTATGTCGCAGGCAGATGTGGCTTCGTTTTTCTCATCCTATACCGATGTTGCCCACTCCACAACCGGCATTCCTTATGAAGCTGTTGTGTTCTATATTCTTTGTTTGGCTCTGAACACCTATATATTATCTCGCGGGCTGGAAGGAGTTGAAAAAGTCGCCAAAGTGGGCATGCCCTTGCTTATCTTGTTCGGAATCATCCTTGCATTAAGAGGATTAACCCTTGGCACTTCAGGAGCATCTGAAGCCGTACCTAACGCGAGTGCTTGGGATGGTATTAACTTTTTGTGGACTCCGCAATTCACCTCGCTTGCGGACCCTAAAGTATGGCTGGCGGCGGCGGGGCAGATATTCTTTACATTATCGGTTGGGATGGGTTCTATCCAATGCTATGCCGCCTATCTCAAATCAAAAGATGATATTGCCCTCAATGCTTTTTCGGCAGGGTTTATGAACGAATTTGTCGAAGTAGTACTCGGTAGCATGATCGTTATTCCTATTGCAGCCGGTTATCTCGGATTGGATTGGGTAAAAGAAAATGCCGGCTTTGGCATGGCTTTCCAAACTATGCCCTACTTATTTCAACAATGGGGTCCAATTCTTGCGGCTATTGCCGGGGTCATGTGGTTCGGTTTATTGTTTTTTGCCGGCATCACCTCCTCTTTAGCAATGGGAACGCCTTGGATGGGCTTTATGAACGATGAGTTTGGCTGGAGCAAAAAAAGCAGTGCCTATTCCTTTGGGTTATTGGTACTCATATTAGGGTTGCCTACTGTTTTCTTGTTCAGTTACGGCGTGTTTGATGAATACGACTATTGGGCAGGAACGGTTGCATTAGTGGTGTTTGCCCTCTTAGAAACCTTTGTGTTTGTTTGGATTTTTGGCATTGATAGAGGTTGGAATGAAATTACCTCCGGTGCTGATATGAAAGTGCCCATCTTCTTTAAGCATGTGATTAAATACGTAACCCCATTTTTGCTGCTGTTCGTCTTTATGGGGGCGTTAATTACTCCCGAAGGCAATGACTGGACAAAGGCCATTAGCAATGTAACCTCCGGAAATGGTTGGACTTTGGATAAAGGTTCTATTATTAAACAAATTACCCTTGCCGATTTAAATCATCAACTTGCAACAGCAACCGATGCGACTGTTATCGCCAATTTAGAAGATAAAATATTCTATATTACAGGGGCAAGGCTATTGCTCTTGTCACTCTTTATTGGCATTTCTTCTTTAGTTTATATTGCATATCGCAAACGGGTAAAAGAAAACAAGAATACACCATGAACACATCTGCACTCATCACAATGATTTTGGCACAAGGTCTTGTTACCATCATCACAGTTCTCCTATTTTGGAAAGTCTTAAAAACACCTCCCAAAGCTGAACCTGATTCTTATTCCGATAACGATGATGAGATACGATAGCAGTACTTTGAGTAGCCCAAGAGGTTAACCCGATTTGGTTTCTTTTCGACTACTTACACAACTACTTATTTCAATTTTGTCGTTTTTGCTAAAAATGGCAATATAATTGTCGTACTTTAGCTAGAAAGTATTAACTACACATAATGCTAATCCCATAAAGCATGAAGTTGAGTAGTATAGTAGGTATTGCTTTAACGGCAAATGATTATACCAAGCTAAGTCAATTTTTAAGGGCATTTGAAAAAAATATGCCCGTTGGATGTGCTGTTCTCATCATGCTGAGTGAGAACAATACAGCCGATACGGATAATGACTTATTAGCCGCACTATATAGTGCCACTACCTTATCGGTAGAAATCGCACATCACAATACCCCTTTAGAGGCAGGGAAGGTTTATGCAATTCTGCGTTCCGAAAATTTTATATTGCATCACCTAACTTTTCAGCTTGCTTCGGTTACTGAAGAAAACAGCACGACCACAAGCAATTTTTGGCAATCTTTGGCAACCACCGGAATTAACGGAATTGCAGCTTTAGCAATGAGTGCCGAGCCATATATGGTTCAACATATCCACACCGTTAGTGAGGCAGGTGGCATTACGGTCTTGTGCCAACCCGATGAAACGAACCTTAGCAACGATCAAATTACCCACCTCCGCACCTTTTTCAACTACATACAATCTCCTACCGACTTGGCTCATACCGTTGCCAATTTTCTACAACTGTTTACCCTGCCCGAGAAACAAAACAACGAAACCGACAGCATTAACCATTCACTTGATAACGAGGGTTTTAAAGAGCGAAGAGAACAAAACTTATCTTCTTCCACCACTACTCCCACCGATGAAAGGGCAATAACACTTACTTATACTTCCAATCCTATTTTACCCGAGCTTTCCCCTCCTATTCCTACAGATTTAACCAATCTGCTTCAAACCACTCAAACAGCCATCCTTTTTTTCGACCATCAACTGGAACTCCAACAATTCAACTCCCTGGCTTTACAATATTCCAACTTAGCACAAACAGAGTTGTCTAAAATGTCTTTTCGGATGATGCTCCCCGATGTTGTTGAAGATGCAAGGCGGGTATTGAAAAATGCTGAAACCATTGAATACTATGTGCCCGATGAATCGGGACGACCAACCATTGTAAAAATATTTGTTCGTACCGGGGTTAACCCTTGGGGGCTAGGAATATCATTTACCCCCGTTATTCTATTTGAACATTTACAACACCGTTTTCAACTCTTGGCAGACGAGTTGGAATCACAAGGCTTAGAACATATCCGAACGATTATCAAGTTGCGGCACGAAGTTGAAATCAATGAAACGCAACGACAACTGCTCGAATCGGTTTTAAGCAATATGGGCGAAGGGGTTTTGGCCACCAATGAAGTGGGACAGGTTATCCTGCTCAATGAGGTCGCTAAACAAATTATCGGACTAACCCAACCCAATACCCATCTGCAAGAGTGGGTCGAGCAACAATACCATTTTTACCCCACTACCGACTCTACCGCCGTACTTCACCTTCAACACCCTATTGAGCGTGCCATTCAAGGCAATGCCATCGTTGCCGAAGAATGGTTAGTGGTCAACAAGCAAACAACGGAAGAACGCTATTGGCAAATTCAATCCCGCCCCTATAAAAACACTAAAACTGTTCCCGGAAGTGGGGCGGTCATGGTCATTAGTGATATTACCCACCGTAAAAAATCAGAGATAGCCCTCAAAAACAGCGAACAAACTCAAAAAGCACTCCTCGATGCCATACCCGATTTGCTGTTTAGAGTAAACCAAGAGGGGGTTTACCTCGATTATATTCCCGAAAAAACGAGTAACCCTATTCCTGCTGCTGCTTTTATCGGCAACAAAATCACCGACCTGATGCCAAAAGAAGTGGCCGGTGAGATCATGGAACAACTTCAACTATCCCTCCAAACCTTGCAGGTTCAAACCTATCCCTTTGATTATGTAGGAAATGTCATCAAGTTTTATGAAGCCCGATTTTCGCCCATCAACCACCAAGAAGCACTTGGCATTGTTCGGGATGTTACCGACATGATTGTAGGCAAAGATGCCTTAAAGCGCGGAACAAGGCACTACCAAAAATTGATTTCCATCAGTTCCTTCCCTATTATTATCTGCAACCGCAAAGGGGAAATTATTAGTGCCAACCCGGCTACCACCCAACTCTTGGAAGCCAATAACGCTTCTGAGTTGCAAGGAAAATTTATTGAGGATTTTGTAAGCCGAAAACAACGCCATATTATTCGAGAAGCTATTAAGAATGGTTTTGTGGAAGCCCTCTCCTTAGGTACAAGCGCTCTTACCCTAATCACTCAAAACGATAAGGAAGTAGAAGTCGCCGTCAGCGGATCGGTCATTACCTACGACAATCAATTGGCCGCCCAAATCGTTTTGCAAGATATTTCTCCAAAACTGAAATGGGAAAACCAATACCATCTGCTTGCCGATACCATTTCTGATGCTCTCGTTTGGATAGACCCCAATAAACTACTGATTACCAATTGCAACACTGCTTTTTTAACCTTGCTGAACTGCAAACACAAAAAAGAGGTGGTCAAGAAAAAATGGATCCGCTTTTCACCCTCTCACCAAGCCGATGGTAACCTTTCGTCCGCACAACTCCCCCTATTGATTCACCAAGCCTTAAACAATGAGCAAGAGCGAAAATTTCTCTGGCGTTTTGAAAATATGGAAGGACTGCCGATGGATGTAAAAGTTACACTTCAGCCCTTTACCGCAACAGATGCCGGTAACTGGTTGGCTGTTATACAGCCTTGTCTTGCCGGAAAATAGGGGTTAGGTAATTTCTTGATAAAATGGGGAAATCTTCTAAAGGGGGTACGAAAGGACATTAATATATCAGTTAAAGGCAATTAACAGGGTATGGGTTTCTGCTTTTACAGTATTTCTTACCTGTAAAAATATTGGAGAAGAAACAGAAGTTAGGGTAATACAAACTTCCACCCTATCATGTTGGCGGATAATACTATCGTTATTCTCGAACCTTATTTGATTTGCCACCGAATTTTCATCAGAGTCGGATACATTAAAACGCTCTTCCACTGCTTTATTTAATACCCCCTGCTTGCCCATAAATTCAAAAGAAATGTTTATATAGGTGTCGTTCTTTGCGGCTGTAAGGTTTCGCATATCTGTAAAATTAATAGGGATATGGGGTAAGGCAATGGTTATGTTAAAAAGAAATGCCGATAGCAGTAATCCATCACTATAAGGATTGATTTCGTAAAACTCTCTTGTTATCGGAGGATTTTGCAGTGTTTGTTGAATGCTTGTATATAGACAAAGGTTATTTCTAATGGCTTGGTGAACTTGTCGAAAAAAGGCTTTTATAATGGGGGTATTTCTCTTTTCATACAAATACCAACCCTTAGCAAAAGTTCTGTTAAAATAGCTTCGATTGTTAAAATACTCTATTATTTCGAGAGAATTAAGAAAAGGTTGTTCCGACCTTTCAAAGTGCAGTAATAGCCAGTATTCAAAAGAAATACAGGTGTAGGCAATTTTAATATATCCTTTCCATTTTTCATCAAAATAACGTTCCTCATACCTTACTTCCCCTCGATAGTTTGTTGTAATAAATGTATCGGTTGAATCATAAAACAAAGCTTTGGAGTCTTGACTGTATAAGCGGGTTAATTTAGTATGCTTTGTAGTTGTGTCTATAATAGTCGCCACTAGTGCTTCATCGGTAAGAGACAATGTATTTTTTAAAAAATGTTCGTAATCGATTCGACATAGAAAAAAACGGTTTCTTTGGTTTAAATTATCTTGCCCTTCAATTTCTCGCACATGTAGTTCTACTTGACGTATAGCTTGTAATTGGGTATAAACATTTGCCGATACAATGTTTTGTAATCGGTTAAGCGTGTCAGCATCTAAAATATAGGCATTGCACTCATCATTGTCAGTAACTATCCAAATATGATTATAAGGCATAGTTGCATTATTTTGTATTTGAATTGCCATATACAACAGACCTTTTGCCGATGAACCCAAGTAGTTTTGGGTAATTGGTTCTATTTGAGGCAATATATTTATAACAAACTTATCGCGCAAAGAATAAATTGCGCAAAGACCCTCAAAATAAGCCGCTTCAGTTTGTCCCTCACAAACAATCAGCAGACTTGGTAATAAAATGTGTTTGTCAGTTTTTTTTCGGAAAACTTCGAGGCTAAAATGTTGTACTTCTTTGTGGTGCTCGTTTATTGGATTATTCAAATTGCGAGCAGGTGTTTTGCTTCGATTATTTTTATTGGACTTCGGTTTCGACATGGTTTAGATATTGGCTTATTACATAAGTCAAATAGGGCTTTACTATATGAGGAACTCCCCCTAATCGCCCTGTTTCATAGTAGTCTGACAACTGAGAATTAGGGCGCAATCCGGTAATGTCAGCAAAAGAGTATGACTCCGAAGCACCATATTTGTTTTTCTCTACAATATGAATTTGATCTCTATCGTACAACTGCCTGTCAAGTAGGGAGATGTCATGTGTAGTGAAAATGAGTTGTGCTTTATTTGGATTGGTTTCTGGTTGGTTAAACAAATCTATTAACCAAGAAACCATTTCTGTATGTAAACTAGTGGTCATCTCATCAATGATTAGAACGCTACCTTTATCTAAGGCTAATATTATTATAGGGACTAAGCCTAATATCTTGCGTGTTCCTGTAGATTGCAAAATTAAAGGGAGTGGTATATAGCCTACTTCTTCTTCCCCATCAAATAGTTTATGCCTAGTACTGATGCTACTTGGTAATCGTGCAAGTATTTTTTTTCTAGTTTCAACAGGTATATTTTGAGAAAAATGAACACTATCAGTATCTGGTAACCTTCCTTCTATTCCCAAAATGCCAGTATCTGTTTCTTGTAAAATAACATCTATTAAATCTATTATTTTCTGGCCGTGCTTGTCTATAAGTGTTGGATATAAGTGTTCTAATACGTTCAAGTATTGGTCTTCTGAGTATAGGAAGATTTTAAGTTGTGAAGAGAAAAAGGAATAAACCTCTTTAAGCATTTCATTTCCTTCAATGTCGCCGCGGGATAAGAATAATTGGTTTTTATTGAAACTAATGTTCTCCCGAACCCCCTTTAGTGCTGTAAATTTTATATCCTGTTTGTTGCGTTTGTACAGGGTGTTTAGTGTCGTTATTCCTGTTTCGCTGATATTATATACAAAAAGCTCTTCGGTTAAAACATGCGTTTTTGTAAAAAGAAGATTATAGACATATCGCTTATTATTAGGTGCAATAAAATCTATCTCAAATGAAGTCGCTTGGTTTTGAGTTTGAATATCTAAGTCAAAAAAATTATTTTCATCTAAAAGCCTGTCTGAATTAAAATTCCCAGAATTACGTACCAAATTTTGCAAGGCTTTAAATGCCTTTACCAAATTACTTTTCCCTGCATTATTAGGTCCGTAAATCACAGATGTAGGCAAGGCTTGCATTTTAGCATATCTTGAAGCCTGTAATGGTGAAATCAATCGTGTTCTCAATTTGGAAGAGGGGAGCATTGAAAACACTTGTTTTTCTCGAAAGGATTTAAAGTTGACCACGGTAAATTCTAACAGCATGTTTTTGGGTGCTTATTTGTTATTTATTTGCGAAAATAGGGCTAATTTATTAACCTGGCCACATTTTTAGGGTTTTTTCTTTGTTAAATATAGGAAAGATGTCGGTAACATCTTATATAATGGGATATTGATTTTCTTATTCAACTTCCCTCCTCAATCATACACCGCAAGTTTGCGGGTATAAAGCACGTTTTGGTCGAGTACCACCTGAATGAGGTAAATGCCCGAAGCCAAAGTAGCAATGTCAATCGTATCGCTTTGGGTAACCGTGTGGTTGATGAGCAGCTGCCCCTGCAACGAAAACATTTGAAACCGTGCTTCTCGAACGGGGGCTTGCAGTTCTACATAAATCACATCTTTTGCGGGATTGGGATAAACTTGTAGGCTGCTTTGAGCAGGGTTGGCAGTAACAGATACTGTGCTGCCATTGAATAACCATTGGTAAGCCTGCTCGAACTCGCGCGCCCAAAACCATTCACTATGAGTTCCGTCGGGTTGAACGAGGTAGAAAAGCTCATCAGCACTAAAGCCGTTATTGAGCAAAGTGTTATACATCATCAGCAAGTCGGGCACTACGGTAAAGCCTTCGGAGCCGCCTGCAAGCAGGTAAATGCGCATATCCTCCTGCATACCTGTGCTTTCTACATGAGCATAACAATTGTCTGAAAACCAAAACGAAGGGGAAAACACCCCCACCTTTCCGAACACCTCCTGATATTCAATGCCGGTGTAGAAGGAAATCAGTGCCCCCATAGAACTGCCCATTACGCCGGTATGCTCTCGTTCCGGTAAAGTACGATAGTTGGCATCAATATAGGGTTTCAAAGTATTGACGAGAAACTCGGCATATTCATCGCCATTACCACCGCCATAGTCTGAGTTTATCCAAGGCGAATACTCGTTGATGCGTTCTGCACCGCCATTGTCAATGCCCACCACGACGACCCCGTAATCGCCTTGCTCGAACAAAGCATTCAGGGTTTCGTCCACTTCCCATTCGCCGGCAAAGCTGTAATAGGAATCAAAGAGGTTTTGCCCGTCTTGCATATACAATACAGGATAGTCTTTACCGGAAGTTTCGTAATCGGGGGGCAGGTAAATCCACAATCGGCGATAACGGTTTAATTCGGGCATGTAGAAATCATCCGTTATGATTTGGACATTTTCGGCGGCAGTATGCGGATTGCTGCCTCCAAGGTCTTCCCAAGATAAAATCTGAATGTCTGTACTTGCAATGCCTCCGGTGTAATTATAGACATGATTTTCCTGAAACCCGCCTGTGGCATTTCCTTCCACCGTATCCCAACTTCCGCGGGTAAACTTAAACTCCAACGTTCCGACACTTGGCGAAATGGAGATGAAATAGGTTCCGTTGCCGTTGGGGGTCAATGTATATTCCGAAAGTCCGGGATTCCAACTGTTAAAGTTGCCGGCTATATAAACTTGCGCGCCATCGGGAGTGTTGGCGGGAATAGAAGTTACATTGATGGTGAGTTGTGCCAATGCGCTTTGTGCTAATGCGAACAGTAAAGCAAAAAAGGTGAAGCATCGAAATATAATCATAGCGAGAGCAATTAAGAAGTAAACGAAGTGTGGGAACAAGGCTGTGTTAAAAACTACTTTAACACCACCAAACGCGTAGTTCCCAATAGTTGTCCATCTGTTGTTTGTAGGGTAGCATGATAAACACCGGCGGGTAGATTAACCGTTGGAAGCGGAAGGATTGTCGTTCCGCTTTCAAGTGGTAATTGGAATGAGCAATTGTCTATAAGGCGACCCATGATATCGTAAACCAACAGACTGTAAATACCTGCTACGGGAGATTGCAGAACGATTTGTGCTTCGTGGATAACCGGATTTGGGTAAGCACTGATTTGGTACGATAAGGGGCTGTTGCCTTCCTGAATAGATACGGTAACGGGGACAGTATAACAATTAGTAATGGTACAGTTGTTACCCGCTGATACGGTTACACAGTATTGTCCGGGCGAAAGCCCGCTAATAGCAGGTGTTGTGGCATTGTTTGACCAAAGATAAGTATAAGGCAACTGCCCTCCGTCAACACTGATACTAATCGCGCCATCTGTAGAATTGGGTGAAAAGGCAGGCGTGATTTCACTTCCTGTTATTTCTAAATTAGGATACACGTTAACATAATTGGTATAAGTCAGTGTATCCGAAGTAATGCCATCGCTCACGATGAGCGTTACCCCATAACTTCCCGGTTCATCGTATAAGACAATAGGATTTGCTTCTTCCGAAGTGGCGGGATTTCCACCCTCGAACTGCCAATTAAAAGTTGTGGACGATGAAGGTCCGCCAAAAAATTGAATAGCGGCAGGCAGTGGGCAAGTTTGCAAAGGAATATTGGCAATACTTGCCAAAAACCCCTGACTTTCCATACAAAACTCATAGTCTTCCGAATAGCCGAAATTACCCCCACCTTCTGCAATGATGGTTCCGTCGGGCATAGTAACTAAATAGCTTCCGTCCGGTTCCATACCGTCGCCATAAGCATCCAATATGGTAAAGGTATAGCAGCCGGCCGGCAAACAAAGAGTTTCGTTAACGGTTTGAAAAGCACTAAATCCTGTTTGGTTATAAAGCACTTCTCCCTGTTGATTGGAAATGGAGAAAGAAGTTTCGTCTGCCCAATAATCGCAAACTATGTTGACGGTGATATTGCTGCCGCTTGTGGTGGTAAAGTCGTAAAAAGCCGAATCGTTCAGGATGTTTTCGTCAGTAGCCGAGCCGTTAGGCTGTACCACCGAAACCCAAAGAGAATGATCGCCATCGGGCACTACCAAAGTGGGTAGGGAAATATATGTAGGGGCTAAAAACTCGAGTAAGCCTGTCCATTCAAAGGTATTTACCATTCCTCCGTCTAATTGCCAAACGATGGTAAAGCTGGTTACAGTCGTGCTGCCATAGTTTCTCACCACGATTTCCGGCACGACAAACGGCACATTACACAAAAACGGGGGCGGGGCAGTAACCTGAGAAATTCCGGCATCAAGACTATAAATCGGTACGCTGCAATTGCGCCCGTCAATTGCTAAAGTCCCCGTATTACCCGGATCTAACCAATCCCGCAAGCGCGTTGCTGCGGTAGTTCCCGTTGTCCACGAATAAGCTACTTTTCCATAAGCATCTTCGGTCAGGCTGTTGCACGAGGCGGTGCCGCCATGCAATTGCCCGACTATGCGTTTGTTTTGGTCAAACAGCGGCGAACCCGATGAACCACCTTCGGTGGTGCCGTCTTCCCATTCGGTTACTTCCCAATGCGAATCAGGGGTTCCCGATAGTCCTTCGGAACTCACCAAAGGGTCAACGTTGAAGGTTATTTTTTTAATATCGCCGGCAGGGTGGTGAATTCCTACTGATGAAGTGCCTGCTGTGGGTTCGGCACTCCAACCGGCGTAATAGATATTGTAATCAATGGGAGGAACTTCGCTCAACAGCAAGATTGCGAAATCGGAAGCGGAAGCATGTGCCAAAAGAGTAGCACCCGAAACGGTTTGATTGAGCGGGCCATCGGTATTCTCACAGGCAGGACTTTCATAGTTAAACATAAACACCCAAGTACTGACCGATGAATCCAAACAATGGTTGGCCGTGAGAAAATAAGGGGTGCAGTCGTTACCCACATTGTTTACCATCGCACCCGAACACGCCCTAAAACCGCCGGACAGTATCATGGCAACAGAGCGTTTTTGTTCTTGCCAATCGGCAGCCTCAGGACAATTGACATTGTTGTTGCAAGAGCCGGAATCTCCAAATCCTTTTTCGAGCGAAAAGAAACCGCGATACCCATGCACCGCTTTTGAAATGCTCACTCTCCCTTGTCCGGCAACTTGTGCGGGTTCATAATATTCTAAAGTGGTCTGTTCACCACGTATCAATCCCGTGGCAAACAACCCTGTTTCTTTGTTATTGGACGAGGTAAAAGCCCCTATCAACTCTGTTTTATTGGCATTGTATAAATGCAGTTTGGCCCCGGGAGGCATGTAAAATTGACTGAAAACAAAATTGAGAGTCTTTGCTTTTTTGGAATAAACACTCACCCGCCAAAGCCGGTCGCCGTTGGGCAAGGTTTCCCATTGACCGCTGTTGTTAAGGTCTATCCGTGTTTTTATTTCAGCACCAAAACGGTAAGGTTGATTTTTAGAATCATTGACCGCATCCTCTGTCAACAAGGCATCCACATCAACTACAGGCAGCGAAATGATGGGTACTGTTGTGTTCACAATGCCCGCGTGAATTATGCTATAAGGAGCACCTCCGGCACTAACCTGTGCTTTGGAGGGTAAACAAAACAGAATGAAAACAGGTAATAGGAGTAATGAAAATTGTTTGTACATGGTGTATTTTGATTAGAATAGATTGGAATAGCAGTGCTTTTTGATGTTGATTTCCGGTTGGATAGACGGTGTTGAACGTGCGTCTGATTCAGTTTCGTTTTTTACAAACAGAAAGCAGGCAATGATGTTATCAATTTTTCTGCGAAATTGGTAAAAAAACACACCCGTCTGTTCAAAACGGTCTTAAAAATGATGCTATCGGTCAGAATTGTCTGAATAGTTACCGAATTGACCGGTTATCCCTTCCTATTGAAGCAAAATCAATTTACCACTGCTGACGATGGTTTGGTTTTGATACAAGTGATAAAAGTAAATACCTGCCTGATGGTTCAATGCCTTTGAAGTGAGTTGAATGGTAGCGGCATTCTCGACCGGAACAGTACAGACCAACGCACCCAAAAGGTTGTACACCAACAATTGAGCAGGTGCGGCCGGGTCATTCAACCCTATGCTATGTAGAACGGTGAAATCTGTAAATGGGTTGGGTTGAACGCGAGTCTTTATAGTCGGGTCATAAGCAACTGAATGAGTGGATACAGTCGAAAGCCAATTCTCGAACTGATTTTGTAAGAGGTCAATCGGGTCGGTCAAAAAGGGGGTTTGGGGAATGGTTAAATCGAGGTAATAACTTCCCGCCACATCGGTAGGGTTGGCCACCCGTATATAGGAAGATAACGAAGAGATACCTTCATCGGCACATCTTGTATCTGCTCCGGGCATTTTAGCACCTTGTAAAGCTGCCATCAACTTAACCGCCAATTCACCTTCGGTGTTCAAAAAACGGGCTTCCATCGAGTCGAGCACCTCCTGCCCCAACAAGATGTTCCCTTGAATGGCGTAGTTGGATCCCGTAATATGGTTTTTGTAATCAAAACAGTTGGCACCGGTAAAACCTGCGGAACGAGGATTGCCGGAAGGGTCAAAATCAACAATGCCGTATTGTCTGATGCCGGGGTTGCTTTGTGCATCGTTAGCTTCCAACCAAGTGATGATTTCGGCAGGTGAATTACCGTTGTTCATCAACACCCCCGCATTGTTTTGGTTGACGCTGTACCAATAGGATTGTGTGTTGATGGCTCCACGTCCGGGATACAAACGACCGATGATGGACACACCGCCTGCAATAGCTGAAGCATCTATACAAGATGCACCGGCACTTCCAACCTGTCCGGTAATGGGGTCAACAGCTACAATAGAAAAGGTATCTTGAGTAAATGCTTGGTTGAGGCACAGCATCAGCCCCAAAAAGAAAGTAACAATGCTTATTGTTTTCATGATTAGCCTGCTTTGTACATGGTGTAATACCACAATAGATGAAGCAAGTTAAGGACAAATTGCCCGAAAAAGATACTGAACAACAAATTATTTCACACCAACCAATGATCAACCCTTTGCGCTATCTTTGGTGGGAAGGTATGACAGCATCCAACACCAAATCAACCGCCCATCCATCACAACCCCCAATTCAAGCAGGAAATTTGGGGGCGAACATCGGAAGATTGAGTGATTAGGCGTGATAATTGATAAAAAAGGCGAAATCTTAACCTTGAACAGTTAATTTTGCAAGCATTGTTCAACAAGCAACAGGTTTAGTTTTTATTTTTACCCCGCTAATCTTTCATACAACATCTATTCCCTTACTTTTCTATCGCCAATATCACTTCATTATGAAAAAGTCAATACTCGGAAAACTTGCAAACGCACTTTTATTTGTCATACTGTTTGCTCTATATGCCAATCCCCTGTTTGCCCAACCACAACAGAGTGGTAATACCGGCAACAATCCCAAAACACCGGCAACCAAGCCAACTACCGCCACACCGGTTGCTGCTACTCCTGCCCCTGCCGATACCACTTTGCTGCTTCCCATGCCCGAACTGCCCAAAATAGAAGTAACCGATGCCTTCGAAACGGTTTATGCTCGACAAGGACCGACTATTAAAGTAAATATTCCGGCAGCCGACCCTATTTTGGTCGAAAAATCGTGGGTGAAATACTTGAAAAATTTTGGCGGGAAAACCAAAGGAACCAAAGGCGAATATTTATCTGAAAACGCTTATTTGCGTGGGGTAAGCGAAGACCCTATTAAAATCTATTCCAAAATAGAAGGGTATAGTAATGGCACGATGGTAAAGGTATTGGTGGACATGGGCGGCAACAACTTTGTGAACCCCAAAACCGATACCCTAAAATTCACCGCAATACGCAAAGTACTCATGAGTTTCGCCATCAGCGAAGCGGTCAAAGGAATTGGTGCCAAGATGAAAGTGGAAGAACAGCAACTTTTAGCCTTAGACAAAGAGCGCAACGCTCAAAAAAGCACGGAGAAAGAAATTTTAGACGAAATCGTTCAATTGCGGGCAGCATTGGAAAGAGCCGAAGCCAAAATAAACGATAATAAAGAAGAACAAAAAAAGCTTAATTTGGACATCAAAAAACAAATCAACACCATCGAGTATCTGAAAAACAGCCTTAAAAGTGTTTCTAACAGTAATGAATAACTCCCGCTCTTAGCGGCTATTTTAAATCTCTTTAACCAAGCATTTATTTTTTCTCTCTCCAAATTGATTCGATTTAAAAAATAAGCGGTATCTTTACATGGTGAAAAAAGCACTTCAACAAGTTACCCTCTCTCTCATTTTTGTATTGATGCTGTTCTACAACAACGGCATGGGGGTTGCTTATTTGAATTTTGCTCTCAACAGGCAATACATCGCCAATAATTTGTGCGAAAACCGTAGCAAGCCACAAATGAATTGCAAAGGTAAATGCTACTTAAAAAAGCAACTTCAAAAGGAAGAACAAGAAAGCAAGAATAATACAGCCTTGTTGAAGCAAATTCCCTCCGAGCTATTTTGTGTTGAACAAAAACCTGTTGTTCAGCCACCTGTCAATATCGTTTTATTTACCAAACATCACCCTTTTCAACATGCCTTGCTGTCGAAGGGGTATCTTCTTGCTATTTTCCACCCACCCCCATTCGGGATAGTATAGCCTTAACCCTACATTTTTTTTAGTTTCAGCAGTTTCCCCTAACTGTTGCGATTGATGTTTTGATTTCCATCAAAAACGGGGCTTATTGCTATACCCAAATAACACCTTTCCTATTTTGCTGAACAGTGTTGCCTACATTTAGCATTTCGACAGGCTCAATGCCCGAAAGCTGAGTGGTTGTTGAGCTTGTCGAAACAACAATATTTCGCTTTTCGACAAGCTCAATGCCCAACCGCGAACGCAAACCAAATGCTTGATTCCGCTATGCATACAATTGCGTAGAGAAGAAAGCGCAAGTTTATTATGGCATCCGCTTTGATTCGGCAGCCGACATCTTTCTAATCATTTATTTTTCTCAAACTAACATTCAAATTTCAAAAAAATGAAGAACTTAAAGTTTATTCTTGTTGCTATACTTGCTTTTGCTACTGTTTTTTCGATTACCTCTTGCGAAGAAGAAGATGAATCCACCCCCGGACCTCTTACCTTGCATTTTGAAAATCGCGCCGGTTCCAGTACTCTTAACTTCGGACAAGCCTATAACAACGAGGCGGGTGAAAGTCTCACTTTCAGCACTTTCAACTATTATATTTCAAACATCAAACTTAAAAAAGCAGACGGCACGTATTATACAGTTCCCAAAGACTCCTCTTACTTTTTGATAGATGGTGAAGATAACGAAAGCCACGAAATCACGCTTAATGATGTTCCCGGTGGCGATTATGTAGGCTTCGAATTTGTGTTGGGTGTTGACAGCCTCAAAAGTGCTTCTGACATTGGCCAACGCACCGGTGTTTTAGACCCCGCCGGAGCAGCACAAGGCATGTACTGGATGTGGAACAGTGGCTATATTTTTGTTAAAGTGGAGGGTACCTCCCCTGCTGTTACCGAAGTAGATGGACATTTCTTCTATCATATCGGCGGATATGGCGGGTATAGCAGCCCAACGATCAACAACCTCAAAAACATTTCGTTAGAAGCTCACAATAGCGAAAAAGCGAGTGTTTCAAAAGATGCCCATCCGGAAGTACATATCTATGCCGATGTGTTGGAAGTATTTAAGTCTCCCAATTCGTTGAGTGTGGCTCAATCGCCAGTAGTCATGTTTGCACCACAATCCACCGATATTGCCAACAACTATGCCGATATGTTTTCCATCAACCATATCCATAACGATTAACCTCTTGTGATAAAACGATATAAAGATAATGGTTGGCAAAACCTTACAGCATTTCATTCGGTCTTTCTTGTAGTAAGGTTCGCCAAGAACAAAACAACAAAAAGCCGGAAACCCCTGTAAATTTTGTTTAACCGGCACAGAATAGCAAAAAGCCGTCTGTCATGTTACAACACAAGACGACGGCTTTTTTTAAACCTTATTTAGCCCGTTCAACTATTTCAATTTCCAAAACCATAAACCGGATGATAAACAGTCATAAAAAATACACTGCCTCTCTAATCATCTTCATCACCTTGCAATTTATCGCCGCTTGCAACGGGGAGGAGGTACAACCCGATATTTCGTTGTTTTTACCTTCCAATTTTCCGCCGCCGGTTTACGATATTTCCTCTAATCCCATTACCCCCGAAGGCTTTGCATTGGGGAAAAAGCTGTTTTACGACCCTATTCTTTCACGCGACAGCACTATTGCCTGCGGGTCCTGCCATATTCCCTTTTCCAGTTTTTCACATGTTGCCCATTCGGTCAGTCATGGCATTGATGACAAACTCGGGACACGCAATGCTCCGCCGGTAATGAACATGCTTTGGCATACTACTTTTTTCTGGGACGGAGGGGTTCATACTCTTGACTTAGTACCTTTCAATGCCATTCAAAACCCCGTTGAAATGGACGAAAACATTGCCAACGTGTATGAAAAATTGCGCCGTCAACCCACCTACCGACAACTATTTACCGCCGCCTTCGGTTCGGAGGACATAAATACCCAAACCTTTGCCAAAGCACTCTCCCAATTCAGCCTCATGCTGGTATCGGCCAACTCGCGATACGACAAATACATTCGCAATGAAAGCGGTGGAGAACTTACTGCCGAAGAATTGGAAGGGTTAGCACTTTTTAAACAGAAAAAATGCAATACCTGCCACGCCACCGACTTGTTTTCCGACTTTTCGTTCAGAAATAACGGTATCAAAGAAGACCTTACCGTTGACAAAGGTCGCTATTTGGTAACCCTTAATCCCGATGATATGGGCAGATTTAAGGTTCCTTCTTTGCGCAACCTTTCACAAACCAATCCTTACATGCACGACGGCAGCATCACAACATTAGAAGGTGTATTGGAACATTATGCCGAAGGAGTGTTGTTATCTGAAACATTAGACACTCTTCTCCAACAACCCGATGGAACTTTGGGCATCCCGATGACCTCACCGGAACAAGCAAAAATCATAGTCTTCCTCAAAACGCTTAATGACATTGATTTTAACAAAGACCCTAGGTTTGCAGAATAAGGGTTGCCGTTTAAAAATGACAAAGCCTGTGGTTTGGTTTTAAAAGAACCGAGCTATTCAACAGGCTTTTAAAAAATCTTCCGAAGCAACACCGTTTAATTCAAATAAAGTACATTTTTTTGAAACCCTTTCCCCGATTTTGCCATCAAAACGCGGAAAATTATGAGCAAAAAGGTCGAAAAAGAGAGCTTCGGGCGCAATTTTGTTGACTTTTTGTTGAAAAAAAAGGTCTTTTTCTCCCTTCAAAAGACCTTTTTTGGGGAGATAAAGACCTTTTTATTGGTTTCAATGTGCTTTTTTCAAAAATAAAGACCTTTTTATTGCTTCCAAAATCCTTTTTGTCGAAGAAAAAGTTCTTTTTGTTGCTTTTAATGGTCTATTTTTGAAAAAAAAGACCTTTTTGTTGCTTTCAAAGATCTTTTTGTCGAACAAAAAGTCGTTTATTTTGCCTTTTTAGTTAACAATTTTGACCCTAATTTGGAATTTTTCACTATGTGCATAATGCATTTTTGGGCTATTTTAGACTTTGCCCGCCATTTTTGCTATAAAGGTAGGTAAATTTAAACTAGCGACCCCATATTTCCATCTGTTTGGTTGACTTTTTTTGCTTTAGCTTAATTTTGTATAAAGTACGGGTATGTATTTGGGTTGGGATGGTTCGAGGTAAGACTATTCTGTGGGCAACACTTTTTCTGCCGTATGCGAAAATGCAAATCTTCCACAGTTTTTGCAAAGAGGCGTTTATTATGCTAAGTCGCTTGCATTGGTTTTGTACCGGGGTTTATCAAAGGTGAAAACTCGTTTTTGAAAAATTCCAAATTGGGACAACTTAAAGAATAATCTTTATCTTAGTGACGGCTTCAACTATAGGGTTGGTATTATGACAAATAAAAATTATTTAGGCTATTGTTTGAATCGCAGATTATGCAGATTAAGAGATGACACAGAAAAATCTGTCTCATCTGAGTAATCAAAATAAATCCACGATTCAGACAAAAGCAAATGTCCGAATTACACCTGCTTCACAACCCTAAAAATATAAACACGCTATTCAGCAGTCCAAACAATAGGAAAGCATTAACAAATGAACCCAATTAGCTTATGAAGGCCAAATTTATATTTCTGACATTTTTGCTTCTGTTTACAAGAGGCTGCGATTTTTACTCAACAAGCCTTTGGTTTTTTCAACCCAATGGACATCTTGGCGAGACAAACCCTTTGACAAGCATTTTTGGTTTTGGATGGACAGGGTTGGTTGTTTCGAATATTATTTTGGTTGGACTGATAATCTATGCCTTTTATTTTTACTCATTTCGGTATTTGCCAAAAAGGCTTCCAACCGTACCCCAAAAACTGACTGACTTTGTTTCAGAGCTATATTTCGATGAAAAAGGGCATTTTTATAATGCTTTTTACAAAACGCCAAAAAACAAAAAAATACTGTTAGCCCATTGGGGTTACGTTTTAATTCGAGTCGTGATTTTTGGAAGTATCTTAGCGACTATACACAACCTATGTCAGTTTTATAATGTCCCAATTTACAATTCATACAGAGAAATAGTAGGTCGCCCGCTATTCGTAATATATGGATTGATAGTTTCATCCATCTTCTATTTCCAATTCAGAATTTGGAACAGAGAATTTGAACTTGCCAAGAAGCAATCAGGACAAACTTAAGGAGCCAAAAAACTTGTTAAAAAAAAGAGGCGTGTCCCTAAAAATGTTGGACAATGTTATGAAAGAAGAGAGGAAG
>CALCIK010000012.1 GCA_937907475.1 uncultured Bacteroidota bacterium
GTTTTTGGGTGAAAGATAACACTATTTTTGTGCGACAATTTGGTTTGCGCCCTTGAATACTTGCAAGTGCATTTCGTTTTCTTTTATTGAGATTGTTATTTTGATGTTGCTGTCTTGTTCAGAATTTACACCATGTTTAAAAGCGTTTTCAATAAAAGGGATTAACAGCAAAGGTGCAATTTGATTTTCCATAAAATTGCCGTCAAGATCAAAAGAGAATTTTACACTATTGTCAAAACGGACTTTTTGCAATTCAATGTAGTTTGTAATGTAATTTATTTCGCTTTCCAACGGAACTACATCAAGTTGTGCTTCTTTTAATGTGTAGCGCATCATTTCAGAAAGTTTGTCAACCATATCTGCGCCTTGCGGTGCTTTTGTAATGGTAACGGAATAAATGCTGTTTAAAGTGTTGAATAAAAAATGTGGATTGATTTGAGTTTTGAGATAAGAAAGTTGTGCTGATAATCTTTCCTTCTCGGTTTGTTTCCAACGGGTATTTAATGCCAAACCTATAGATGCTAAAAATGCAACTAGAAACGTGAGTAAGTTGTTTTGAAAAAGGAACAAGAAAGAGTTTGGAAAATGCGAATCGGGAAACATTGGCTTTTCGGGCTTACCTAAAAGTGTGATACCAATTAAAGGACCGGAAAGCAATAGCAATAGCAATGTACATGCAATACAAATAGTTGCATAAGCAACATACTTTCTTTTAAATAAAAACTTGGGAACGAGAATATAATAGTTGAAGTAAAATATAAAAATCATGCTGACACTCTTAAAAATAACAGGAATTAAAAAGAGGTAGCCTATTTCATTCAATGCAGTTTGAGGCGGCTTTGGTGATAGCACGACAGGCAAAGACAAAAAGATTGCCCATGCCGCGATGTGAAAGAGTATTCGTATTGGTTTTCCTTTCATCAATTTGAAGTTAATGAACAAAACTAAGGTAAAAATAATTAAGGATAAATTAATTGAGAAAAAGAGTAGTAGATTAGCGATGAAAGGCGTGTTTCCAAAACCCATCTTTTATGTTGGACAGTTTTCTTAAGCACACCTATCAAAGAAGCCAGTAATATACTGTGAGTTATTTAATATAACCTCAATGTAATTTTGAATAAATTTTTGCCGCTTGCTGTGCGTAATTATAATAGGTGCTGCGACTAATTTTAAAACGTTTGGCTATCTTTGTAGTACTTCGGTAGTTTTCTGAATATACTACCATTTGACCAATCGAATGAGTTTGAAGAGTGGAGTATTTTGTAGCGAACATATTTTTTGTTTTTAACGCTATATTTCATACTTCCCCCTACTTTCGTAACACTGTTCAATATTTTTAGGAACACGCCCAAGCCTATAATGTTTGCAACTGATGGGTCTGGCAAAAAAACAGCCCCCTCACCACCAATAAACCCCCACCTACAAACAAACACAACCAACCAACCCCAATAAAAACACCCCTCATAACAATTACCCCGTCCAGAAACAGAGAAAATCGCCAAAAATATGCGCTTGACAAAGCTCCCTTGCAGGTTGACAATTCGATAAAACAGGGTTGCAATGCTTCATTGCAGAGGCGTTTTGAAATAAAACAAAGGCATCTACAACCCTTGCAGGGGGGCTTTGTTCCAAAACAAGTTGGCTTTGAATCATTGCAGAGGCGTTTTGAAATAAAACAAAGGCATCTACAACCCTTGCAGGGGGGCTTTGTTCCAAAACAAGTTGGCTTTGAATCATTGCAGGGGCGTTTTATGGCAAAGCAGGGGGGATAATAACTTTTACCAAGTTGATATTTTCAAAAACACGGGGGACTTTACTTCATTGCAGGGGCGTTTTGCTTCATTGCAGAGGTGCTTTGATTCTTTGCAGGGGTGCAAGGCGTTTTTGCAAGGGAACAATTTTGCCTCAAAAAACCAAAAACCGGAATAGGATAGGCGAACTTGCAATACTGCTATCCTTATCAAAAAAAACCGCCCCAACCCCTCTAAGGAGCGGAATTAACCTGCTTTAACCAATCATTCATGGTTTGAATTTAAAACATTATTGGTCTTATACATAAAGCCACAAACCGCAACACGTCCTTCACATGGTGTCTTGCAGTTTGTGGCTTATCTTTATGTTCCTCCCGCTACCGGGATGTTAATCCACTTTTACCCGTATCCCTTCGGAGTGGGTGTTAAATTCGGGGGCATACATGCACTGCATGGTGGTAATGCCGTTGCTGAAATTACCTTTGTGGCTCACTCGCAAGGGGTATTCAAACACGTAGGTGCCTTTTGGCAGCCAATCCATAAAGAAGTTGGTTGCGGCATCTTTGGTGCTTTCGTAGTAGCCCAATCCGTCCTGCCATTTGTAGGAGGAGATGACATTGATGGGTTCAAAACCCGAAGCGCGCATGTCTTTCAGATGCACATACTCCATGTCGCGGTCTGACCGCACTTCGATGCGCACTTTTACCACATCGCCTACTTTCAGGCTCGCGCCATCGGTAAGGGGCACTAATTGTTTGCCACTAAGGGTCTTTTTCTCCAAGAACAGCTGCTTTTTGATGGCCAACGGGGTTTCGGCAAAGGTGATTTTGTCTAACTGTTCAAAGTACTGCCAATACACTGCTCCCCAGGCTACGCCGTTATCGGGTTTGTTGACGGTAATATTGGCCATGTCTGCACTGATTTGATCGCCTGCCCATGCGGTTTTAAAGTAACCGGTTCCGGCTTCGGCTTTCAGTTCGGGCATTTTGTTAGGGTCGAGGGTGTATTTTCCTACGGTAATGGTGGCTAATTCTTCGCTTGCCAACCAGTTATCGCCGGTCAATAGCAGGGCGTAACAAGCCTCGGCCGTGGCTTTGGTGGTTTTCCAGTCTTGGGTTTGCTTTTGTTTGAGCAACCACACTTTCATGTCTTCTACCGATTCCTTGTCGTTGGTCACATCGTGGAACGCTTCGATAAGAAGCGATTGCGTTTCGATAGGGGCTTGATACCAATACCAACCGCGCACCACATCTTTATAATACATGCCCATTTCGGGGTTACGGGTGGCGTTTTGTTTGAGCGACTCCATAATTTGGAGGGCAACTTTGCTATCCTGTTGGGTTTGTCGGTTCAATGCCAATGCAATCATCCCTTGCATGTACTTGCTATTGCTCAACCAATATTTTTCGGATTGATTCAACCAGTAGTTAAATGAGGTTTGATATTGTTTGTTCAACGGCACATCGGTAAAAAAGCTGCGGGCATAGAGGTAATGAATGATGATGGAACTAAGCTGGTTTGCATTCATGTCGGCTTTGTAGCGGAGCAGGTTTTGATAGGCTTTATCGGCTTCGCTGTCAATAAACTGCACTGCTTTTTGAAGCATGTTCCATGTATCGGGACTATTGCGCACCGTTTTCACTTTTAAGTGGTCGAGATGTCCGAGTCCCGCTACGATGTGTTGGGAGATGTACCAACTTTCGGGCATACCGGGGAACCACGACCATCCGCCGTTCACCGTTTGACGTTGTTGGATTTGTTTTTCGGCAGTTGCAAATTCTCTCGCCATTCTCTCCAAATCAAATAATACGCCGAGGCGTTGTTTGCGCTCGCTTTCGTTTTTGGCTTGCAAGACCCAGGGGGTTTCTTCGAGCAAGACTTGTTTGAGTTCCTGATTTTTTTCGAGGTTAGAGAGCAATGCGCCTGCTGCCTCTTTACCCGATGTTGCGGAGGCGGTGATGGCATCGTTTTTCCATGTTTCAAACACTTTTTTCACCCTCGGCGAGGAGTTGGCAATGTTTGCGGCAATGCTGTTGGCGTAGTAACGGCTGAAAATCTGCTCGGTACATTCGTAAGGGAACTCCATCAGATAAGGCAATGCCTGAACTGCGTACCATGCGGGTTGGGAGGTGAACTCCAGGGTGAGGCTTTGATGGCGCAGGGTGTTGGATGCCGAGGCTTTCGACAGGTTGGCGAAAGTAAAATTGGTTTTACCTTTTCCGCGAACGGGCAGGGGCATACTTTCGGTTACCAACATGCGATTGGTCAACACAGGCAGGGCGTTTTCTTCACCATCGGAAAAATTCCCCGACTTGGCAATGACCCTAAACACAAGGGCTTGCACCGTTTCGGGCACTTTCAGTTTCCAACTGACCGATGTGCTTTGTTTGCCTGAGGTGGTAAACGACTGTACGGCATTGGTGTTCATAAATAGGTTATCCACCGGTTTCATGCTCGTGGCATCAAAGAGTTGCAGGGTGGCGTTGCCGCTTAATGCGTTTTCGGTCAGGTTAGAAATTTTGGACGATAAATAGATTTCATCGTTTTCGCGCATAAAGCGAGGGGCATTGGGAATGACCATCAGGTCTTTTTGGGTAACCACTTCTTTGGAAATCACGCCATATTTCAGGTCTTTGGTATGGGCAAGCCCCATGAACTTCCAACGGGTAAGGGCTTCGGGAGCGGTAAAGGCTATGATGATGGAACCGCTTTCGTCTGTTTTGAGTTGCGGCATAAAAAAGGCCGTTTCCTGCAAGTTTTTTCGGATTTGCACTTCATCGCCGCCGCCTTTGGTTTTATCGCCTGTGGGTTCTTCGGGTTTTGCCTCGCCTTTACCGTTTTTCTTTTGGGCAACTACTCCGTTTGCTACCACTGCCGATTCGTCCATTTCTGCCATTGGGGCTGCACCTGCCGGTGAGGGAGGAGCGGACATTTCCATTGGCATGCTTTTGGACATATACATGCGGTCGCGCCGCTGATAGCTGTAATAACCAGAGTTGCCCAGATAGAAATCGAAGTAATTGAGGTATTCGTAGCTCTGCGAGGAATAACTGTAGCGCGTAGGATTCCAATAATCTGCACGGAGGCGTGCTTGGGCTGCGCCAAATCCATTGTCGGCACTAAAATAAGACTGCGGATAGAAGGAGGGATAGAGGCTGAAATTCCAACCGTGATAGACGAAAGCATCGAGCGAGGCATCATACATGCCGGCCAACATTTCGGCAGCCACCTTATCGCCATTTTGACCGCTTATTTTCAACCGCCATTCTTCGGCTTGCCCGGGATAGAGCTTGTTCCGGAAAGTTTGGAGGTCAATTTGGAGGTTTTTATTGGTCCAAGGCACGTTGATGGTGTGCGATTGGGTAAACATCCGATTGAGTTTTACAAAACTCAGGTGGATGGTAAAATTGCCCCGATAAATTTCCTCTACCTTCACCGCTACTTGTTTTTGAGCATTGGAAGCGGTTATCCATTCGCGGCGAATGATTTTTCCTTCGTGTTCCACTTCAAATAAAAATCGGGCATCGGATGCAGCACTGCCAAACAGGAGGTTGACGGTTTGTCCGGGTTCTGCCTGCAAGGTGCTGATATGGCTCCAAAACAGCTCGTTAGCGGGTACTTTGTCTTCATCGGGCGCATAGACGGTAAACACTTTTTTCCATTCCACCTTTTCGCCATAGACATCTGTGGTGGTGAGGGTTCCCAAGTAGCGGCCGGGTTTCCAATCGCGCAGACCTGTTAGGTTGACCGCAGAATCGGCAGGCGTGTTGAGGGTTTGGTTATACACCTGTACGTCTCGCTCCCAAGTATCGGGGTTGTTCTCGTTGGTAAATTCGTCGTTTGGAAAGGCATTGTTGTATTCCTCTTTGGTCATCAACGACACATCGGGTTGTTGCCATAGCCGTTCGCGATAGACTCTATCGGGGTGTTTCAAGCGATGTATGCTGACCGATACTTTGGCGGGTTGGTCTTGACCGGCAAGGTTGGTGGTGCTTAGGTTAAAGGAGTTTTTGTCCTGACGGTTTATTTCGTCCGGCAAAGATATGCTTGCCAACATAGAAACAGTGCCGACACTTACCGTGAGTTCGTTGCTTTGGGTTTCACCGTTCAGGTCGGTAATGTCGGCATACACGGTATAGTTAAACTGTGGTTTTTCGGTCGCCTTCAGGGTGAGGTCGGGTATGGCGGTAAAGGTAATTTCAAACTCACCGTTTTCATTGGTTTTGCTCGTTCCTACCGCAATTTCCAATTCATCTGACGTGGGCATGGGTCTCCACCACCACCACCAATAAGGGAAAACGGCATTCCGTTTCACGCGGTAAGTTACCTGCGCATTGTCTATATTAAATCCGGCATAAGCCTTGGCCACCCCCGTAACGGTAACGGTTTCGTTAAGTTTATAACTTCCTTTCAAGGGGTTGAAGGTTACTTCAAACTTAGGTCGTTTGTATTCTTCGACCTGAATACCGGTGCTGCCGTATTCGTTCGAGATGGTCATGTGCCCGTTCAGCAAATTGGAAGGAATGGCAAACGAGCCGCTGAACGAACCAAACTCGTTGGTTTTTAGCTTTAACTCGGCAATTTTCTGGCTATTGACATCGTAAAAAGTAACGTTGGTGGGGCTACCGGTCAACAGTTCGTTGTCTTTACCGTTGCCCTTGGTTTTGATGGTAATTCCTTTAAAGAAAACGGTTTGACCGGGGCGGTAAATGCTTCGGTCGGTAAACAAAAATGTTCGTGTGGAGGGCGGGTTGGCTTCGTTGTACCCGTAAGCATATTGTGAAGTGCTGAATTTGTCGTTCCCTTGGACCAATTCTATGTTGAGGTTATTGTAAAAGTCTTTGGGTTTGTTGTAAAAGAAGTCGCCATCTTTTCCGGTTTTACCCGATTTAAGCACCTTGTTTTCATACTGACGGGTTTTGTAATTGTACTCCTGAATGGAAATGGTAAAGTCAATGCCCGCAAGCGGTTGGCTATTGTGCCGGTGAATGGCGAAAAAGTCAATGCGACTTTCGACTGCACGGAAAGCACAACTCAGGTTGGTAACATCGGTGATTTGCCATGCTAACGCTTCCTCTGAGTAAGAGAACCCCTCGTCTGAAGACATCATCAGGATGTATTGACCTATGGGCACCTGGGGTATTTTTACTTCGGCAGTATGGGTTTGGTAATCGCCTTCGTCGGGCAGGGTAAAGTTCCAATTATGTGCCGAAGGCAGCGAGTTGTAGAAGGATAATCGCTGATCTTCCTGATCCATTTTATCGGCTTTAGCTTTTGCCTCGGGGGTTATCAGAGCTATTTTAGCAAATATCTTTTGTACATTTTGAAAAGAGACCAAAGCCTTGAATGGCTTATCGGGTTGGTTAGCTTGTTCAACGGTGAAGCCGAAGTTCTTGCTTAGGATTTGATCTTTCAATGCGCGGCAATTGTTTGCGCCGATACTTTTGGGGTGACGCGCAATGGTTGCATCGCAAATTTCGATAGCTTTTCTGCGGTCAAACTTGTTGATTTCGTTTTTCTTCGGCTCATACTTATCGGCCTGTTGGTTGTAGTGTTGCGCAATTCGGTAACTGACATTTGCCGAAGCGGTATCCGTCAGGTATTGTTTTTCGAGTTGCAGCAAGGCATTAAACAGGCGTTGGTCTTTGTCGGGAAGCGTGGTGGTGGCTTTGGCAAAATCCAATCGTTTGAGGTCGGCATCAATCAAGGCGGGAATGTTGCCGCTGCTGAGGTGCAGTGCCAAAAGCTGCTGTATCACGGTCAGTGCATAATACTTCACCGAAAGTTTGTCGGTATTGGCAAATTGGTGTGCCACAAACTTGGGCGTTTCGGCAAAAGCAACTTCGTTAGAAAGGGTAAATTGGTCGGCGGCCTTGGTAATATTTGCTTGATCGTTGGCAAAATAATCGAAAGCCCGATGTCCCAACAAATCAAAAAGAGTAGGACGGTAAGGTCGCGCTCCGCCCGGGCTGATAAGGATGTCTCCGTAAATGTCAACCGGTGTAGTTTTCAGCTTTTCGGCATCTGCTATGGAAGCGAGGTAGAGATTGGTGATTTCTGTGGTGAAACGGTTGGCATCCCATGTTTTAAAATCGGGCAGGTCTTGATTGGTAACTTCGGTACGGTTTAAGATACTGTAACGGTTCTGTTGAAAATATTGCCAATAAAGGTCTGCCAAAACGGATTGCAATACAGGTTTTAGCGGATACTTTGCCTGCTCAATTTCTTGTTTCAGTTGGTCCACTATTTTCTGCTCGCTGTTTTCTTCGATAAAGGTATCGTACTTGTAAAGGTACATCAACGTTTTAACCGTTTGAGCGGCGTTGTTTTCGGTTTTAGCCTTGCTGTAAATGGTTTGTACCACTTTTCGGGCATCTTCCGTCAGCCCTTTGTTTTCCAGTTCGGCTACTTTTTTCCAGTCAGCGGCGTAGTCATTGCCGGGTGTGTATTTTTCCATAGTATAGGTGGTTTTTTGCGTTTTAGCACAGCCTCCATGTGCCGAAGTCAGCACAAGCGCAAGAAAGGTGAGGGACAATAAAAAGAGCATGTTTTTCATAACTGATCGGGTATTCTATGAGGTAATGGTTTTGAAAGGAATGTTAGTTTTTGGGAATGTCTGTGGGTTGTAAGCGGGTTTTAAGTGTATCCTTTTTATAGATGCAAAAACTACCCACAAAGGTGCTTACAAAATAAGGTAAAATATTCAACACGGTAAACTATATTTGAATGAAAGTAAAAAGACAGTGATATTTGGTAGTTGGTTTCATGTTTAAGACGATAAACAGTGCTTGTTTTTCTTTTTAGTTAAAACCACAAGACACTAAAACACATAGCAATATTAAAACAAAACAACCAAAATATCTGTTAATAGACAAGTTCATTAGCAATATGGTGTGGTACTAACTCCATGAAGTTAATATAACCCGAATGATTTAGCCCGATAAACGGAACGACCTACATTGTAAAAAACCCCTTGATAGGCTCGAAAAGTGCAAAGAGTAGATACTTTTTCATTTTTCTAATGCTCTTTTTCATTTTTCTAACCCTATTTTTCATTTTTCTAACCCTATTTTTCATTTTTCCGATGCACTTTTTCATTTTTATAAGACACAAACTCGCATTTATAAGAAGAAAAACGGCATTTATCTACCTGTAGCCCTATTTATAAGATACTTAAAGTTTTTTCTAATGCTCTTTTCGCTTTTTCTAATACTCAAAATCACTTTTATAAGACACAAAAAAGTTTTTCTAACCCTCTTTCCCGGTTTCCTTAGATAAATAGCCCTTTTCTGACCCTCTTTTTCAGTTTTCCGGTACACTTTTTCACTTTTATGACCCTCTTTCGCACTTTTATGACCTTCTTTTTCAGTTTTATAAGACACTTTGACATTTTGGGGCTATTATATTATACGTTACCGACACCTAATCCCAAGTAAGATAAATATAATTGGCGGTTATTAAAGGTGTCGGTAACGTTTGACGACTACCGTAGTATTAAATATTATGTATCTTGTGGTAGGAAAGGTGCATAAATCATGTTCATCCTTAAATCCTGCAAATCATGGTTCAGACATTTTGCCTATTCATACTCCTGCACTTTGTAGCCGCAGATTGGGCATACAAAATATTGGTAGGCACCTATATAGACCGTCGCATGTATCCCGAAGCCCTTGCCGTCTTAGACAGCATACCCGATACGCCACAGAGCAATGCCGACTTCAAAGCCATCTACAATGCTTATATACAATTATTAACAGGCGGCAGTGGTAAAAACTCTGATGCTGCCTTTACACTGCACCAAGCCGAACAAAATAAGTTTGATACCAGGCAAACCTTGGCCGAAAGTATGCTTGCCATGCTGCAAGGCAACAGTTATGTCCGTAGTGTTAAGGACAATTCAACCAATTGGCTTAACAAAACGAACAAGCAAAAACATTTTGCGCTTTTTCCGAATCCTGCCAATCATTTAGTAACCGTTCAATTCTACCAACCCATAGCTGTCAAGGAATACTTGTATCTCTACGATATGACCGGACGGTTGGTTAGTACTATAGCCACTAACGGAATAGAAAATGTTCAAATAAACACTGGCAATTTGTATAATGGCATTTACTATTTGCGTTTAGGCACAAGCAATCAAGTAGAAAAATTAGTAGTGATTCATTAGTTTGTCTAATTCTAAGCCGGAAATGAGCATCCACCATTTCCGGCTTTTAAATTAATACCCCATGAAAAACGCGATATTTTTATTGCTATTCAGTACGACTCTGCTAGTGGCCCAAACCGACAATTTCACCTACTTTAACAAGGTATTTGAGTCAGATACGATGAATATGCTGTCACAGACAGTTCGTCCAATTGAAGATGGGTATTTGGTGATTGGGATATACACTACCTTAGAAGTTAAAGCATTATACATTATGAAGTTGGATTTAAACGGTGTGTTAGTTTGGCTTAAGCATATAGATGAAGGATTCAACATAAAAGGAATTGGAGACGGAAAATACGTACTTAACAGTGACAATGATTTTGTTGTTGTTTATGCAAAACAAAAGCCGGATGGGGGCAATGAGTCGCATATTGTTAAATTAACAGAAACAGGTGCAATCCTATGGCACAAAGTTAATATTCCCGAAAGCGGATCCCATACTATGCACCATATAATATCTACCATAGATGGAGGATATGCTATGGTTGGCGCCAGGCAATTAGCAGGTGATACGACAAGATATTGTTTGATTAAAACCGATGATGCCGGCAACTTTGAATGGGATAAAACCTATATGTTAGATAATAGTTCAGTCGCCTTTTCTATTCAGGAAACCCCTTGGGATGGCGGGTTTATTATAGGTGGGTATGCCGTAAATGCTGCAAGCGGTACTCTAAACTACGATGCATGGGTCATCAAAACCAACAATCTCGGCGATACCCTCTGGACACGCACCTACGGAGGGGTAGGTAACGACTGCGCCGCTTATGTTATACCACTAACTACTCAACAAGAATACTTTTTTGAGGGCAAACCCATAGAATATTTGCTCACCGGTTGTCTATCAATTTCCGGAGATATCTTTACTCATCTTGCAAAATTAGATGAATTTGGCAATATCATTTGGGAGAAAAAGTATAATAGTTTAGGAGGATACAATCTTATAGGTTTTCAAACCTACCCTCTTATTGTCAGAAGCAACAACGTTTTAGAAAACCGTAGTTTTTTGGGTGCCTGTATATACTATTCTTCGGGTTATTGGCAAAGCAGAATTATTAAATTTTATTTCAACGGCACGATTGCGTGGCATAAAGCTATTACCTGCAATCCGGATGCAAGTGTTTACCTCAAAGACATGCAACCCACCCCCGATGGCGGCTATGTACTGGCAGGTTACCAATACACTCCACCACAAAAAGGTTGGGTACTTAAAATAGATGCCCAAGGCAATACTTGTTCTCCGGTAGGGTGCGACAGCACAGTAGTAGTATCGGCAGCAGAAGCGGGCGGTTTACCCGACAAAGCTCATATTTCGTTGGTACAACTATATCCCAACCCTGTAAGAGATGGTGGTTTGCTTACCCTAACTCATCAGCTTCCGGCAGAGTTTCCGGTAGCACAGTTTACCCTCTACAACCAATCAGGCAAGGCAGTCTGGGAACATGAGTTTAACACATGGGACCGCATCCGAGTGTTGCAATTACCGCCGCGTTTACCGGCAGGTTTATATTTTTGGCAGGTATCTTATATGGGCGATGTTGCAGGGAGCGGGAAGGTAGTGGTTAGTGGTTAATTGTTAGTTGTGAATAAGGACTGTTCCTTAAACCAACTTTTATGTTGGACAATTTACAGTCATACAAGCTATTTTTTACTCACTCCCACCCCGCCCCAAAACAAATCGGTAACAATTTGTTTGATTCATTCCTACACGTTAGTTGTCAAAAACAGGTAGAAAAATGGCCAATGTAGTGAGGTTACTCATCTATGAGAAAGTGAAAAACCATGTTTACCCATTAACTTCCACCGAATAAGGCTTATCTTTGCTTGCGACCTGATGTTGGGACTGCAAAACAGGCAGCAATAACATTTGTTTATGCCTCGTCATGAAGCACCCGCCCTAACCTAAAACCTTATGTACAAAGTATTTTTTCAAGCCGCTATCTGCAAACCGATGTTCCAACGCAATGACGGCAATCGCGGTTATTCGATACGCTTTGGGCTGACCCGCTCACTTTCTGTTTTGATATTCCTCATCGCTTTGCAGCCCATCTCGGCACAATACAACTTCACTTTTCGAGATCAAATCAACTATACCCAAAACGCGAATGATGTATGGGCTTATGTGTCGCCGGGCGGAACGGAGTATGCCCTCGTTGGCACGCAAACAGGGGTATCTATTGTAGATGTCAGTAACCCCGATGCTATTACCGAAGTTCAGTTCATACCCGGGGTAGATAATGTTTGGCGGGATGTGGATATATGGCAAAATAAGGCTTACGTAACGACCGAGTCGTCTGCTGCCGGAGGGCTGCTTGTTATAGACCTCAGTAATTTGCCCGCTTCGGCCAACAGTTTTTATACCCAAATGGGGTTTGGATTTACCACCGCCCATACGATTTGGATAGACGAAAACGGCATTGGTTATTTGTTTGGCGCTAACTCAACAGGACAGGGCAGCGGCTCATTTATTATAGACATTGCGGGCAGTCCTAACGCGCCTATTTATTTAGGTAAATATAACGGTGCTTATGTTCACGATGGTTATGTTAGAAACGATACCCTTTGGAGTGCAGAAATTTTTTCGGGTAATTTTAGGGTCATTGATGTAACCAACAAAAGCGCTCCGGTCATCATGGCCACCCAAAGCACGCCCAATACCTTTACCCATAATGCCTGGCCGACCGACGACGGCAACTACCTGTTTACCACCGATGAAGTCAATAACTCCTACGTTACTGCCTACGATGTCAGTGATATTGGCAACATTATCGAAATTGACCGGCACCAACACGAACCCGGCTCCGATGCCATTCCCCACAATGTTTTTGTAAAAGACAATTTCTTAGTCATTGCTTACTACACTGCCGGGGTTACTATCGTTGATGCCACCTACCCATACAACCTCATTGAAGTGGGACATTACGACACCAACCTGTTAACCGGTGGCGGTTACAATGGCGTATGGGCGGTTTATCCCTTTTTGCCTTCGGGTAATTATTTGGTCTCCGACCGTCAGGAGGGATTGTTTGTTTTAACCCCCACATATATTCAGGCTTGTTATCTGGAAGGTATTGTAACCAATCAGGTAACCGGTGAACCCATTCCGGGGGCAAATTTGCAAATCGTTGGGGTTTCTGCCTTACCTGCTACGACCAATTTTTCAGGCTTTTATGCAACGGGAGTCGCACAAACCGGAGTGTATTCGGTAGTTGTTTCGGCCAATGGTTTTTTTACCGATACCATTTCCGTTTCTCTCACTGCAAACGGTGTCATCACCCCTCTGAATGTTGCTTTGTTGCCCAATGCCCCTTGTGCAATTCCACCCTCTAACTTAAGTTTGACTAATCTGACCTCCACTTCCGCATTTCTTAGCTGGATTGCCACACCCGATGCACTCAGTTATGTATTGCGATACCGTCAAACAGGGTTAACGACCTGGCAAACTGTTCCTATCACGGATACATTTTACGAATTTAACGGATTAAACGCCGCTACTGAATATGAATGTCAGGTTCGTGCCATCTGTCAAAGTGGCTATGAATCCAATTATTCCCTACTCCAAGTCTTTACCACTCAAACCTACTGTGCCCCTCCTATTGGTTTGTTTGCCTCTTCGCTCACACCATTCAGTGCCAAACTTCAATGGAATGCACAGTTAAACACCACGGGCTTTATCCTTCAATACAGGCAAAGCGGCGTAGAAGCGTCCTGGACTACAATCAATACAACGTTTAATGTAGTGACTATCAACGGATTGATTCCCTGCACCAATTACGAGTTTACAGTGGCCTCGAATTGTGCAGACGGACAAACGAGCATTTTCAGCACGTTGTTTTTCTTCACCACTGCCACCCCCGTTGCCGCTTTCAATACCACATCATTAGCAGCCTGTACCCTTCCATTCAATCTCAATAGCCTTATCACCGGCACTACCGGAGGAACATGGTCGGGCGGTGCTTATATATCGGGCAGTATCTTCAACCCTTCCGGTCTTCAACCCGGACAATACAGTGTAACTTATACCATATATGGTACTAATTGCGCACCATCACAAACCGGTTTTATTAATATTACTCCGGCTCCCGATGCTTCGTTCAACACCGTTACCATTGAAATTTGCAACAGCGCATTTAACTTGAACACCCTTATCACCGGCACTTCGGGCGGAACATGGTCGGGCGGTAGCGGTTATATAGCCGGTAATTTCTTTTTGCCCGGTTCCTTGTCGCCCGGTCAGTATCCCGTTATTTATACTGTAGGGGCGGGCAGTTGTCAAACTTCCTTGACACAATTGTTGGAAGTAGCCTATTGCCCTACAATCGTGAGGGCAAAACTCTATTTGGAAGGGGCATACATCGCTCCCGATAATATGCACGCTTTTCTGTCCGGTGCGGCACTTCTGCCTTTTGAGCAACCCTATCACCAAGCCCCCTGGATGTATAATGGCAATGAAACCGTCTCGCAATTTCCCGTCAACACCGTGGATTGGGTCTTAATAGCCCTCCACAGTGCGTCCAACAATTCAGCTATGATTGCCCAAAAAGCGGTACTGCTCCTGCAAGATGGCACCCTTGCCGATGTTGACGGAACCACCGGCGCGGTGTTTCCCAACCTTCCGCCCAATCAAAGCTATTACCTCGTTATCCGTCATCGAAATCACTTGGCTGTGATGAGTGCAGTCGCTATTGTTCCCGATGGAAGCCTCTACGATTTTACCATTGCCGCCACTCAAGCCTTTGGTACGAACCAACAAAAACCCGTCATTGGGGGCTTCTTTGCGCTCAAAGCAGGTGATATGGATGCCAATGGCGTGATTACCGTAGCAGATTTTAATCTCTATACCCCCGAGGCATCGGTCATCAATCAATACAACTACGCCGATTTGCAACTAAACGGCTCCGTAACGGTGGCAGATTTCAATCTCTATGCGGGCAATATCAGCAGCGTAGGCGTTCCACAAATCCGCTACTAATCCTAACGTTTTTGAAAGGTGAAATCAGGGAACTATAAAGTATTATAGCCCATCACTTCTATTTTAAATGACCGAAATCAAACTTTGTAGTCAATAATGACGAAATTGCCGTACCCTTTCGAAACGACAAAAACAGGGGAAAACAAATTGGCCGATATACGAACACTTCCGGACAAGGATTTGGTAGCTTTAATCATTGAAAGTGGCAATACCTCGCTATTTGGCGAATTGTATGACCGCTACGCCAATAAAATCTATCGCAAGTGCATTTCAATGGTAAAAAATACCGAAGATGCACAAGACTTAGCTCACGAGGTATTGGTAAAGGCCTTTTTGAATATATCTAAGTTTGCAGGCAATTCCAGTTTCTCTACTTGGGTCTATGCCATCACCTATAATCAGTGTATAGATTTTATACGAAGTAAACAACGGTTAAAGATATCCGATACCGATAACGAGCGTTTGCCCGACCTGACAGATGAAAGCGGTGAGGAGTTGTCTGACAAAGAACTGTTTGAAATAGAAATCAATCTGCTCATGCAGTTGCTGCAACAACTCAACGCAGACGACCGGGCAATTTTGCTCATGAAATATCAGGACGACATGTCTATCGAAGACATACAAACCATTTTGAGCCTCAACAGCAGTGCGGTCAAAATGAGACTCAAAAGAGCAAGAGACCGATTACGCATTTTGTACTTAAAATATCAGTAAAAGTGGCGCATGAAAAATCAATCGTTAATCAAAAGTCTTAAATCTTTTCTGTTACATAAAATGCTCATAGCCAAACTTACCCAAGACCAAGAAACCCACTCTTCACCCTTCAAAAGGGGAATTTTTCCTATTGTCTTGTATCTAATGTCTTTAATCTAACGTCTAAAATCTACAATCGTAAATTAACTCACCACTTCTTAAATCTCATCAAGCTATATCATGGAAAAGAATCCTTTCAAAAAAATAGTTGAAAACGAAGCACTGCCCAAAATCCATAAAAATAAAGTGCTTAATACGATTGATACGACTAAGTTTTGGTTTGAGGTCATAGATTTATTTACCTTTAAACAAGTACAGGCCGATAGCAGTCTGGTACAAACCATGCTCGAAAACTGGAATTCCAAGTAATTTTGGTTACAGCCGCCTAAGCGTTTAGTCAATTTAAAATATCACAAGGGTATGCTATCCCCCACTGCTTCATTCGCAAAAAAACACTGTCAGATCTATGGAAGAAATAATCACCTTCAAAGATGTTATCACCGCCTCCTTGTTAAAATTCGTACAAACCTTTATGGAGGTCATACCCTCCGTATTAGCGGCAATCCTTTTGATTTTGATTGGTTGGCTGACCGCAAGAATAGTATCTTTTCTTATCCTCAAGTTTTTGAGTGTGGTAAAATTCAATAGTTTAGCCAACCGAATTAATGCAACCAAAGCACTCGAAAGGGCTAATATACAACTCTCCCCTGTTCACATTATATCGAGATTTGCCTACTGGCTCATACTGCTCTTGTTTTTCGTAACCGCTACCGACACTCTGGGATGGACGATTGTTTCTGAACAAATCAGCAAACTAATCGCTTTTTTACCGACCTTAATCAGTGGCATCGCCATTTTTATCATCGGGTTATACATTGCCACCTTTTTTAAAGAAATCATTTCGGCCGCTACCGCCTCATTAGGTGTGAACGGGGGTAAAATTATCAGTGGTTTTGTTTTTTATTTTTTGGTGGTCATCATTACCATCACCGCCTTAGACCAAATAGGCATAGATACCTCCATTATCACCTCCAATGTGGTACTTATTTTGGGTGCCATTTTGTTGGCAGCAAGCATTTCGTATGGCATAGCCTCAAAAACCATCCTGTCCAATATGTTAGCATCATTTTATAGTCGCAAAACCTTTAGAGTGGGGCAATATATACGTATAGACGATGTAGAAGGTGAAATATTGAACATAGACACAATTGCACTTACCTTGCAAACTGATAAAGATAAAGTTGTAATCCCGACACAGGAGCTAATTTCAAAGCGCGTGCATATTATCAGGGAATAATGATGCCCCGAAACAGGTAAATTATCACCCTAAAAATGTCCGAATTTCGCCTTTACCTCTCCTCTAAAGCAGGTATTTAAAGGAGAGATAATTTTTTTTTAAGTTAAAGCATACTAAATAACAAAAGCATTTACGTACCTTTGCGGTGCTTTTTACACAAAAACAAAAATCACGTTAATTATGAAAAAATTATTCAGCCTTTTATCTGTTGCTGTACTATTGTTTTGGATGGGTTCATGCAATAAAGCTGCTGACCCACAATTGCTTACAGACATTTCTACTTTTGAAACTGACTGGTCAGGCTTATTAAGCGATGTATCTAACCTCGGTAACGCGGTTAAAACCGAAACGGCTAATTTTGACGCTAAAATTGCTGAAGCTAAAGCCGGTACCGAAACTTTGAAAGGTACTGCTAAAACTCAAGCAGATTCATTATTGAACCTTTTCAACGATGTTAAAAATCGTTCAGCTGCTATCGGAACCGGTGCTGACGGTATCTTAGCTAAAATCAACGACATTACCGGTCAATTCCAAAGCTGGAAAGAAAAAGTTCAGAAAATGGAAATCAAAACCGATGCTGCTAAAACCGATTTGGCTAACTACAAAACTCAATTAGATGGTTTGAAAGGCGAAGCCGGTAATCTTCGTTCAAGTTGGGATGGTGCAATGAGCATGGTTGCTTCACTTTCATCTGCTATTACTGCTTTGAAAGCGGCTCCTGCTACACCTGCTAAAACAGCAACCGGCAAACCCGCTACTAAACCTGCTACCAAACCGACCACTAAACCCACTACCACCACTACAACTACTACTACCTCCTCTACCACGCTTACTCCTAAGCAAGTAGAAGAAAAAATGCAGAATGTACGTGGTAACGCTACTAAAAAATAAGCCTTATTTTATAGTAAGTTTTGTCTAAAAAGACTTGCCGGAGTTAAATTCGGCAAGTCTTTTTTTTTGTCTGTCGGTAACGTTATATTTGCATCATCACACCTCTACATGCCTCAACAGACTCTAACCTTTACCGATGTTTTGCTGCTCTATCGGCACTTGCAACAAATCCGCACACAATTAGACGGAGAAGGGATTGTCTGCCCTAAAGTTTTTGTGACCATTCACCGTAATCTGCAGAGATTACAACCGCTACAAAATGAAACACCCCCACCGCTCATCCTGGAAAATCAATGCCGGCAAATCAACCAACTCATCCTTTACTTAGAGCAGTTTGGTCATTTTAAAACGTTGGTTACTGCTTTTTTTAATGCTTACCCGGCGTCTCAGGATGACAACTTTGAAGACACGGTTCACTACAATACCATTCTGAAGATGTCCCGAAGGGTGTTTGCCGATTTTCAAGCAGGCAACTACTTACAAAGCCTCCTGCAACCAAGTCTTGAGGATTTAAATAAACTAATCCGAAAATATGCTCATAGCGTTGACATTCAAAAAAGCACTGCCCGTCAATTAATTGAACGAGTACCCTTTGAGCAGTTGCCTATTTTTTCACCCGTACAAAAAAACGGCTACACGGGCTTGCAAAATTATATGCAATGCTATTTCCAAACGACACCGACCATTTTGTATTCCGTTGAAAATTTTAACCTTATCGCACAGGGATACCTAACCCTAAAGGCTGAAGCATTGAAAGATTCTATGCTCAAGAAAAACAACCCGTTCAGTGCCTTCCTTCCCGCTTTAAAGGATGCACTCAAAGAGAAGGATCACCCACAAATCAGCGCAGTGCTCGCTGAAATGTCCATATTAGTGCCGCCCACTCAAATTACCCAACCCGAAAACAACACGACCACCCACTTTAAGGTCATCAACATCATCGGCACAGCTCCGCCTAATAGTCAAATAACACTCCTCTTAAACGAAACGACCCAACTAACCACCCTCTCCAATGCAAGTGGTCAATTCACCTTTGAACAGGTTGAACTTCATGCCGGCCCTAATACGTTGACTTGTTTTAACACCAAACTCCGTTTCCTTTATTCCAACATCCCTCAACACCATCTCTATTTTACCGCAAAGTTCCCTTTTGCCGGACGCATAGATCCTGTTACCCAACAACCGCTCCATCCCGATGAAATAGACATTATTTGGCGTTGTGAAAAATGCAGAAATTACATGTTTTCCTATTCGGTAAGCGATAACGATGGAATATGTGCCATCTTGAAATGCAATAGCAAAAAATTTTACACCAAAGCTCAAAAAGAGTTTTGGACGGAATAACGGATGCTCAAAAGGCGAAGTCTGTTGTTGAAAACCGGTAATTGTTGCGATAGGCAACATTCCCTTAGTAATTTCCAACACTTCCAATTAACTTTGCCAAAACACGCCGACAGAGGCAAACAGATGCACTCCATCAAAGGTGTGAAGTTATTACCCCAAGTACCACTTATTGAACCATAAGTCATGTATAATATGAATTCGCACCCTGCCATCTTACATCAGTTATTCCTCCTCTTTATATGGATAGTGTTTTTGACCGTGGACGCCCGAAGTCAGGAAAAATCGGAATACGGAATAAAAGCGGGTGCTAATTTTGGAAGCGTGGTTGGCCCCATAGAAAAAAATTCAAAAGCCAAGTTAATTGTCGGCCCCCATGTAGGCGTTTACCTGTACGTTTTGCTCCATAAGCGTTTTGCATTTCAAACCGAGTTCAATTATTCCTATAAAGGAGCTAATTTTTCTCAAACCTCAAAAACCGGCACTTCTTTTTTTGACATCCCCGAAATGGGATGGGAAAATTTTCCGGCACCCTATACTGCCTTCAACCTAAAAGGCATTATGAAGTTGCATTACCTTGAATTACCCCTGATGATGCATTTCAGAGCAGGGCAAAAAGTGTCTTTTTATTTTGGCCCACAAATGAGTTATCTGTTCGCCGGCAAAAGCGAGGTAACACAAGATATTTATGTGGGGGTAAATGTGGATTATCCTCTGACCGTATTTGAAGACACGACTGTCGTTTTATACGACCATATCAACCCGTGGGACTTAGGTGTGGTAGGAGGCATTAGATTTCAGAACAATCGCCGCTTGAATGGTACTTTGCGCTTATCGTCCAGTCTTAAATCCATATATCGAAAAGACTTGGAAGAACTGAAACCCGACTTTTTAAATGTATTTCTAAACGTTGGTATTGGTTGGCGAATAGGTAAATTATAGACATTCCTATCTTTCCCAATTATTACGCCGTATCTTTGTAAACTTTATTGAATAAAGCAAAAAGTCCGCAATTTATACCATTTGGAACCTGTCAATAAAAAACGATTAATTTTACAGTTAGTGGTTATCCTAACCGCTGCACTATTGCTTGCCCGCTTGTATTCCATGCAAGTTATGGATGCTACCTATACCACTATGGCCAAAGATAACGTGGTGAGGGAAGTAACCATATACCCTTCTCGTGGACTGATTTACGACCGTAAGGGCAGGCTCATCGTCAACAATTTGGCTGTTTACGACCTCATGGTCATTCCCCGTCAGGTGCAAGACCTCGATACGGTCAAATTTTGCGGTTTACTCAATATCACCCGCGAAGAATTTGATAAAAATGTTCAACGGATGAAAACCGCCGCCGGGTACAGCACCTTTCGCCCGCAGGTCTTTTTGAAACAAGTTCCGGCCGAGGTGTACGACCGTATGCAGGAATACCTTTACCAGTTTTCGGGTTTCTACACCCAAATCCGAACTGTCAGGCAATACGGCAGTAATAACGGTGCGCACGTTTTGGGATATATTGGCGAGGTAAACCAAAAGCAAATTGACACCTCCAATTTTTACCGAATGGGCGATTATGTGGGTATCAGCGGGGTCGAAAAAAGCTATGAAGAACAGTTAAGGGGAGAACGAGGTACGCGATACGTGATTGTAGATGTTCATAACCGCGAGGTAGGCAGCTATAAAGATGGCGAAGAAGACATTGAAGCCATCGCAGGACAAAACCTGCATTTGACCATTGACATGGACCTGCAAGCATACGCCGAGGAAATCATGCAAAATAAACGCGGCAGTATTGTCGCCATAGAACCCCAAACCGGAGAAATCCTCGCTTTAGTATCGGCACCTGCCTATAATCCTAACCTCCTTACCGGACGGATGCGGGCCACCGGAATGCGTATGTTGCTAGCCGATACGCTGAAGCCGATGTTTAACCGCGCATTGATGGCCTATTACCCTCCGGGTTCTACCTTTAAGCCTATCATGGCCTTGCTTGCGTTGCAAGAAACAGGCATCCAAGCCAATTATTATTTTGGTTGCAGCGGTGCTTACCGTTTGGGCAGGCGTACCGTTGGCTGTCATTACCATGCCCCCTGTTTCAATGTTCAAGCCGCCATACAACATTCTTGCAATGCCTATTTCTGCCACTTGTTTAAACTGTTTGTCGAAAACTATAAGTTCAATAATGTTTCGGAAGGGCTGACTAAATGGAACGAATACCTTCACGAATTTGGATTAGGAAGTTCTGAATACCTCGACTTACCTGCGCTATCGGGTTATGTTCCGCTACCGGAACGATATGACCGGATGTATGGTAAAAACCGATGGAAAGCGGTTAGCATCATTTCCCTAGGGATTGGGCAGGGCGAACTTGGTGTAACTCCGCTTCAGTTGGCTCATTCTACTGCCGTTATTGCCAATAAGGGCAAGTATATATACCCGCATGTGGTCAAGTCAAATGCTAAAGACCCCAATAATCCTTACAACAAACAACATAGTGTCAGCATCAATCCAAAACATTTTCCTCCTATCATAGACGGGATGGAGCAGGTCGTCTTATATGGAACGGGCAGAAATGCTTATGTATCGGGGCTAAACATCTGCGGTAAAACCGGCACCGCCGAAAATCCACACGGCGAAGACCACTCTCTTTTTATAGCCTTTGCTCCTAAAAACAACCCCAAAATAGCGGTAGCGGTCATGGTGGAAAATGGCGGGCACGGCAGTAAATATGCCGCTCCTATTGCCAGTTTGATTATTGAAAAATATCTCAATGACAGCATTGCCCCCTATCGAAAATACGTGGAAGATAAAATGTTGAAAGCAGACTTGCTCCGACCTAAAGCTCGGTATATTGGACCCGTGGCAGAAGAAGAAATTGAGGATGATTTTATCTCTACGATTTTCAGCACCTATACTCCGGCTCCTCTAAGTGTTCCTGAACCGCTTAGTACCATCTCTAATGACCAAGTATCGGTGGTTGGTGACAACGCAGGCAACCCAAATCCGACACAAATTAAAACGGAGGTGAAAATCAATCCGCCACCGGCAATAAAAATGCAACCCATTCAAACCACCACCACACCCAGCGAAAACAAGTAGCCCCCCTTTGTCAAGACACGAAAAACCATCCTAAAACACCAACGGCTAAACCATATAATCATCCATGTCATCGCAATCCACTAATATTGATTGGATATTAGTATTCACCTATCTGCTTTTGGTTACCATAGGGTGGCTGGCAATTTACACTGCGGATTTTAATGAACAGCACCCCGAAATTTACTATTTAGGGAGCAACTATGGCAAGCAGCTCTTGTGGATAGGGGTCGCACTATTGGTAGGGTTGTGTATTCAAATTCTCGACACCCGGTTTTATACCGCCTTTGCTTATTTTATATATGGGATGGCACTCCTTTCGCTATTGGTGGTCTTGCTGGTAGGCACCAATATTTCGGGATCTAAATCATGGATAAAGTTTGGTTTTTTTAATGTCCAACCTGCCGAATTTGCCAAATTTGCAACTTGCCTTGCTTTAGCTAAATACATCAGCGGGCTGAGTTCTGCGTATTACTCCATCAAAGAGCGATTAGTAGGCATTGCTATCGTGTTCATTCCGATCGTTTTAATCCGCTTGGAATTGGAGACCGGCACCGCTTTGGTTTTTACCTCACTAGCTTTTGTATTGTATCGCGAGGGGATTTTACCGGGCGGCATTTTACTGTTAGGCGTTTTAGCAATTACCTTATTTGTGGTCAGCTTGCTTATCCCCTATCAATATGCAATGATTGGGGTATCGGCTTTGCTGTTTGTGGTTTTATTGATGAAGGGGAAAGCCCCTTTGTGGCAAAAGGCGTTTGTCTTTTTACCCATCAGCATCCTGACCCTTGTGGCGGCGGCTTATTTAGACGAAATCACCCTCCTCGTTATTTTACCGATCTTACTGGTAATATTCTTGCTGATTACCATTTACTCACAACGGGTCAGCTATTTGATGTTGGTGCTCTTTTTCTCTTGTTTTATCTACGTAAAAGGGGTGGATTATATATACAACCATATCTTGCAGAAACACCAACAAAACCGCATTGGTGTGCTGTTAGGAACAATTGAAGACAAACAAGGTGCAGGGTATAATGTCAATCAGTCGAAAATAGCCATCGGTTCGGGTGGCGTTTATGGCAAAGGTTACTTGGAAGGCACTCAAAACAAGGGAAATTTTGTTCCCGAACTAAGTACCGATTTTATTTTCTGCACGATTGGCGAAGAGTTTGGATTTTTGGGTAGTGCCGCACTCATTAGTGTCTTTGTCTTTTTACTGCTCAGAATAATCGCAGTAGCAGAACGGCAAAAGTCGAGATTTAGCCGTATATACGCTTATGGGGTAGCCTGTATTTTGTTTTTCCATTTCACCATCAACATCGGCATGACCATCGGGTTAATGCCGGTCATCGGGATTCCCTTGCCATTTATCAGCTACGGCGGGTCGGGGCTTCTGGGGTTTTCCATCCTCTTTTTTACCCTCATTAAGTTAGACTCGGAACGATATATGTATTTGAGATAACCTAATTCGCAATTTCAAGAATAGTGTTGATGGTCTGCACTCGGCAGAAACACCAAAAGCGCAATGAGCAGTATTAAAACAATACTGCTCATTGCGCTTTTATTATTCCGTAAAGATTACTTAGAAGAAAGCAAATCTCAATCTTCCATTTTTAACAACATCTCATTGCGATACTTAGCTTTAAGCATCTGAGCACGGCGCAAAATAGAAGGTTTGGTAAATGCTTTACGGGCACGAAGCTGGCGTAACACGCCAGACTTTTCGTATTTTTTCTTGTATTTCTTTAGTGCTTTGTCTATAGAATCAGATTCGCGGGCATCAATTACGAGCATAAAATTACCTTGCTTTAAAATGATTTTTGAAATTGGAGTGCAAACTTACGCATAAAAACGATGGTTAGTACTCCCTACTTTAAAATTTCTCTCGAAATAACCAATTTTTGTATTTCCGAAGTGCCTTCTCCTATCGTACACAGCTTCGAGTCGCGGTAAAACTTCTCTACGGGGAAGTCTTTCGTGTAGCCATATCCGCCAAATATCTGTACGGCATCGGTAGATACTTCAACGCTCACTTCCGATGCGTAATATTTTGCCATCGCTGCTTGCCGCGTTACTTTTTGTTTGCGATTTTTCAAATCGGCGGCTTGAAGGGTAAGCAGTTCGGCTGCTTCTATCTTGGTGGCCATGTCTGCCAACTTAAATGAGATGGCTTGAAATGAAGCAATGGGCTGACCAAACTGATGCCGTTCTTTGGCATACTTCAATGAGGCGATATATGCCCCCTTAGCAATGCCGAGTGCCAACGCAGCAATAGAGATGCGCCCCCCGTCCAGTACTTTCATGGATTGTATAAAACCTTCCCCCTCTTTACCCAACATCGCACTATGGGGAATGCGGCAATTGTCAAAAATAACCTCTGTGGTTTCGGAAGCGCGCATACCCAATTTGTTTTCTTTTTTTCCGGCATACACGCCCGGCAGCGATTTGTCTATGATAAAAGCGGTCATGCCGCGGCTATCTCCCGGTTCTCCGGTTCGCACGATGACCACCATCACTTCTGCTGATTTCCCATGGGTAATCCAACACTTTGCCCCATTCAACACCCAATCATCACCATCCCGATAGGCAACGGTTTTCATATTGCCGGCATCAGAACCTGTATTGGGTTCGGTCAATCCCCATGCGCCGATGTACTCGCCACTTGCTAACTTAGGAAGCCATTGCTGTTTTTGCGCTTCGTTGCCAAATTGAAGGATATGACCCGTACAGAGGGAATTGTGCGCAGCTACCGACAATCCGATTGAGCCACATACTTGGGCTATTTCGGAAATAACCGACACATACTCTACATATCCCAAACCCGTTCCGCCGTACTCTTCGGGTACTAACACCCCCATAAAACCCAACTCCCCCATCTGACGAAAGAGTTCGCGCGGAAACGTTTGGGCTTCGTCCCATTCCATCACATACGGGCGTATATGCTTTTCCGCAAAATCACGTACTGTGGCGGCTATTAAAAGTTGGTTTTCGGAATGCCCGAAATGGAGCGTAGCGGTTTCGGTGGAGGAACTCATAAGAAATGGTTAAGTGTTTTTAAATTGCTTTTAACAGGCAAATATAAGAACAATTAAGCAGTATCTTGGGCATACCGTCTATAATAATGTTTAGGGATAGAGGCTATCGAGAAATTTAGACATTCGAGTAGTAAGTTAACTCGGTTAATGGTGTTGTAACGTATAAACAGTAGAGACAAGGCATGCCTTGTCTCTACCAACCCCAGTCCAATCCCAAACCAAAATTTCTACCGCACCACCGCCACCTTCCCCCTCGCCAACACTGCACCGCCGCCGTTGCTGCCATAGTCGCCGTTGTCAGTGTCCCCACTGACGACACCAGCACTACCACTCACCACATAAATATACAACCCCGCCGGCAGATGCGCCACAGAAATGGTGGTTTGGGTTGTTGAGCCTGTCGAAACAAGGGTGGTTTGTAGGATGGGTTGACCGGTTAGGGTGAGGAGGGTTAATTCTAAATCCCCTGCCCACCTGCCTTCTGTTACCCCTAAATCCCCTAAAGGGCAGAGATGGTCAATTCAATAATTAGTTATACA
>CALCIK010000013.1 GCA_937907475.1 uncultured Bacteroidota bacterium
AAGGTGCTTTGCTATTTAGCAAGAGTGGCTTGCTGTTTGACAAAGGTGCTTTGCTATTTAGCAAGAGTGGCTTGCTGTTTGACAAAGGTGCTTTGCTGTTTAGCAAGAGTGGCTTGCTATTTGACAAGAGTGCTTTGCTGTTTAGCAAGAGTGGCTTGCTGTTTGCCAAAGGTGCTTTGCTGTTTAGCAAGAGTGGCTTGCTGTTTGACAAGAGTGGCTTGCTGTTTAGCAAGAGTGGCTTGCTGTTTGACAAGGGAGCTTTGTCATTCGACAAGAGTGCTTTGTCATTCGACAAGGGAGCTTTGTCAACCGACAAGAGGGCAGGGCAATTGGGTGGCGAAAGAAGACATCGCTAAAAACGAAGCCTTCTTTTTTCCAAAACTAAATAAATCAGAGGGCTTTAGTTAAAGTATTTTAGCCAAAACGAAGGTTTGACAAGAACCGTTCTCGAACGACAAGGTACACCTGTCAAGTGAGGTGCATGCACATTTACCCCCCCCAATTCGGTACTGCGATTTACAAGCAAATTTCTCTACATTTGCGCTAAAGAATATAGAACAGTATGAAGTTTCGCCTTCGGGTACTTTGCTGGCTGACCTTATGTGTAAATTGTTTATATGGTCAGAACCCGTTTGTGGAAACCCTATCTACTGAAAATGGGCTTTCGCAAGGCATGATTTTTGACATTTGCCAAACTTCAGATGGGTTTTTGTGGATAGCTACTAAACATGGACTTAACCGTTACGACGGGTATAATTTTAAAATTTTTATTAATAATCGGCAAAACCCCTTCTCTCTTGCCGAAAATACCATCACCGCCCTGTATGAAGACAGCCGCGGTTGGCTTTGGGTAGGAACAGAAAGCCAAGGAGTAGATGTTTACAACCCCCGTACCGAACAGTTTCACCACTTTCCGCTCAAATTTGACAAAAAGGCTCGGGGTGCTTCTAACCATGTGCGTACTATTACCGAAGCACCCGACGGCGCGATGTACATTTTGCAGTTAGGTAATGGTGTGGTTAGGATATCTATACCCGATAAGTGGGCAACACAAATGCCCAATGAACCCGATTTATCTGCAAATACAGAGATTATCCTTTTCAAAAAAGAGCAGTTTGAACAAGCCGAAGCAAAGCAAGAGGTGAACATTTGCCAAATTGTTGTTCAGCCCAACCAACAGGTGTGGGTATATAGCAGCGCACAGGTTTATCAATTGCTACTCAATAAATTGGGTGCAATTCAAGTCATCGCACCCGAACAGGTGGCGGCTTTCAGCACCGATGCAACTATATGGTGTGCTATTCCCAAAGGATTAGCGTATTACAAGGGGGGTGAACCTGTTAATCTCAAGTTGTCGGCTATTGGTTTAATAAGAACTTCTCTTGCCAAAGTTGCGGGCAATGGTGCTTATTGGATTGCATTGAACAACAAACTTTGGCATGTAAGGCAAGGTGAACTACCCGATTTTACGAAACCTGATTGGGTGGTTGATGCCGATATTTCGGCTGCGAGTGTTGACCGAAATGGCAATGTATGGATTGGTACGCAAGGCCATGGCCTTCGTAAAATTAACCCCAAACGCCAACAGTTTCAACAAGGAGCGGCAGGTTACAGTCTTTGGGGCGTTTGGCGCGATTTGAAGGGCAGGTATTACTGCAAAGTGGTCAACGAAGTGTATGACTACAACCCTCAAACGGGTAAATTATCCGAACAACGTGCTTTTGGCGGCAAGCCTCGGCGAGTGCTGGATATGTGCATCAATGCCTCGGGAAATTACTGGCTGCTGGGCAGGGAGGAGGCAGAAAACACTGCCGAACTGAGGTATTACCACCCCGACACAGGCGAATCGGTGGGGTATTCTTTTCCATTTGATACCATAATGTCGTCATCGGGCAGCAAAACGGTGGAGCAGATATTTAAGCCCTTTACTTATGCCGGTTTGCTCCAAACCACCGATGGCAGTTTGCTGGCAGCAGGAGAAAGCTGCCGTTTGATACGGTTTAATCCCCAAACTGCTCAGTTTGAAAGGTTTAGTTACGCATCTTTATTTGGCAATCATGCAGCAACCGTACTCCCCTTTGCGATGATTGAAGATGGCAACGGTATTGTTTGGATTGGCACCCAATCGGGCTTGGTAAAATGTACCCAGCATCGCGATTCTTACCGGTTTGAACTGATAGCGGCCGGTGAGTCCGGTCTTAATAACAATTCCGTTGCCTGTTTGCTTCCGCATCCGGCAAATCCTAAACAAGGGCTTTGGATAGGAACCAAAGGCGGGGGCATAAACTACCTTAATCTGCAAAACGGCACCATCCGGTACATTACTACTATGGAGGGGCTGCCCGATGATGTGGTGTATGGCATATTGCCCGGCAAAAAAAACGAGTTGTGGTGTAGCACTAACCGTGGTTTGGTCAAATTGGCAATTACCGAAACTGCGCAAGTCGAAAAAATCATCTCCTATACCACCGCAAATGGCTTGCAATACAATGAGTTTAATACCCAAGCATATTTTCATGCCGAAAATGGCGAACTGCTGTTTGGTGGGGTGAACGGGTTAAATCGCTTTTTTCCGGAAGAGATACTACCCGATACACTCCCTCCTTTTGTGTATTTGGCAGGTCTGCGAATAAACCAACAACCTGCGATATTTGGTAAAGCTGAAAGCGTGCTTGACCAACCCATTCCCTATACCAACCAACTCCGCCTGCAATACTATCAAAACAATCTAACGTTTGAGTTTGCCGCTTTGGATTTTACTGCCCCCGGTAAAAACAGCTACCGTTACCGATTAGTAGGTGCCGATCAAGAATGGGTAGAAATGGGCAATAATAGGGTGGTCAATTTTACCCACCTTCGCCCGGGGCATTATACACTTTTGGCACAGGGCAATAATGGTGAGGGAAACTGGCAAGATTTAGCACAGCCTGTGCAAATTGTTATTTATCCTCCGTGGTGGCAATCTACCCCTGCCTATTTAGTATATGTGTTGCTTGTTTTGGGTGCTATATGGCAGATTTACCGTTTTCAAATAAAAAGGGTAAAAATGCGCGAACAATTAGCTTTTGAACGGCGCGAAACAGAAAGAATAAAGGCTTTGGAACAAATGAAAACCGATTTTTTCAGCAATGTTACACATGAGTTCAGAACACCGCTTACCCTGATGTTGGAACCTCTGCGCCAACTGATCAAAAACCCCAATGACCCCAACTTAATCGCAAAAATACGCCTTGCCGAAAACAATAGCCGCAAACTGTTGGCTTTGGTAAACCAACTGTTGGATATGGCAAAATTAGAAAGCGGCAGCATGACCTTAGACAACCGTAAAGCAAATTTTACCCAAACCCTGCGCGAGGTGTTTGAACAGTTTTTGCCGCTTGCACAAAAAAAACAAATTAACTTGAGCTTTGCCGGCGACCAAAACATACCTCTCTTTTTCTACGATACCGGTAAGGTGGAACTAATAGTGAACAATTTGCTCTCCAATGCCCTCAAATTTACGCCTCCGGGCGGAAAAGTAATTCTTGCCTGCCACCTTGCCCCTAAAACAACCCACATTAACCAACCTGCTGTTCAGGTCAGTGTAACAGATACCGGTGTGGGGATACCCGATGATTCCCTGACCAAAGTATTTGACAGGTTTTATCAGGTAAATGGTGCTGTTACAAATACCGCAGGCACAGGAATAGGGTTGGCACTTACCAAAGAACTGGTAGAACTGATGGGGGGCACAATCAGCGTAGAAAGCAAACTCGAACATGGATCTGTATTTACCTTTTGGCTGCCTATGCAAACCGATGCACCTACTGTTGTTGCAAATACCGGATATACTATTTCACCCGCTGATTTTGATACCATCAATACGGATGAAGCCATAGAGATTGCACCCAATGTTACAGATGATATTACTGAATTGCCCGTGGTATTGATTATTGAAGACAACTCCGAACTGCGTTCTTTTATTCGCATTTCCATAGGAGAGCAATGGCAAATAATTGAAGCTGCCGATGGCGAAGATGGTATAAATAAAGCCATCGAATTGCTTCCCGATGTTGTTATCTCTGACCTGATGATGCCCCGAAAAGATGGTTATGCTGTTTGTGCAGAACTCAAAAATAACGAACTGACAGCCCATATACCTATTATATTGCTCACTGCCAAATCGGCTGTAGAGGCAAAACTTAAAGGACTTCGAACGGGTGCCGATGATTACCTCACCAAACCCTTTAATACCGAAGAACTGTTGGTGCGAATGGTGAACTTGGTAGAACAACGCCGCCAACTGCGACAATTATTTTCCCAAACTCAACCAGCCTTTAACCCCAATATGCCGACTGAAGCCACACAGGAAAGCCCCGCCCCCGATCACCTGATTAGTCAGTCTGACCGCGATTTTTTGCGGCGATTTACCCTGCTGATAGAGAAAAACCTTGACAACGAAAATCTGAGCGTAGAGGAACTTGCACAAAAAATGTTTATTAGCCGTGTGCAACTTCACCGCAAAATGAAAGCCATTACCAACCAAAACGTCTCCGATTTTGTGCGCAACTACCGCCTTGAGCGCGCTATGATTATGCTCCAAAACCAAGAAGGACGAGTCTATGAAATAGCAGACCAAGTAGGTTTTTCCAACGAAAAATACTTCTCCCGCGCGTTCAAAGAAAAATTCGGCATCCCTCCCAGCCAAGTGCAGTAAACCAGCGCCACATTGCTAATTCAACTCCTTCGGAGTTGCTGTTGCTTGAGGTTGTTGTCCACAGGCTGCACCTGTGGTTATTCATATTTAAGCCCTTCAGGCTTGCTATCCCATCCCATGTAGTGACTTATTCCGCAGCCCCAACGGGGTGAAATGTGCATAGCCGTATGCAAGCAGAGTGCTGCTTACGGACTGCATAGACGGCGTTATATTCTCTCTATTACCCTCATTCCTGCCACTCATAAACACCAAAAAAGCGGACAAATCTGCTTAAAACTTCCAAATGTTACCTCAGTGCACCATTAAGAAACATCAGTGCACCCTAAAAACCACCCCACCACTGCAATTTTGCCCTTACAAAAAGCAGCGATGGAATAAAGCGGGCAGAAATGCAACCTGTGATAGCTAAACCCCTAAACCGCTCAATCGGCTAAAACTAAAACCAACTCCAACCTAAACCTGCCCGCCTACCCATCTTGCTTTTTGTGTCTATCCAATAAATCAAAATTTGCACGAGCAATCAAAAATTACAGCTATGAAAAATGTTTCCCTTTACACCTTCTTATTGGCAGCTATTCTTTGCATGACTATTGTTGATGTTGCCGCCGCAGTTCGATATGTAAAACCCACCGCCACCGGCACAGGTACCGGCAATAGCTGGGCTAATGCCTCCGGCAATTTACAAGCTATGATTGATGCCTCTGCCGTTGGTGATGAAGTTTGGGTAGCAACAGGCACTTACAAACCCAGCGCTTACCCCACCGGCTGTAGTGGGTGCAGCACTGCCCGCGATTATACGTTTCACCTCAAAAACGGGGTAAAAGTTTACGGCGGTTTTGCCGGTACGGAAACCCTGCTAACACAGCGCAACATCACCGCCAACCCCACCATACTCAGCGGTGATTTTAACAACGATGACGTAGTAACCGGCAGCAGCAGCACCCTCAGCATTACCGGCAACACCGAAAACGCCTACCACGTAGTACTCTCGGTATCTGATGCGGCAACTACTGTTTTAGACGGGTTTACGGTAAGGGGTGGTAATGCTAATGTCAGTAGTAGTTCCATTACTGTCGAAGGACAAAGCATTTTCCGAAGTTCTAGTGGAGGAATGCACAACAACTTATCCTCACCAACAGTAAACAACTGTACCTTTACCGGAAACTCTGCTATAAGTAATGGCAGTGCTATGTACAACAATAACAACTCTTCTCCTACAGTAAGCAACTGTACATTTACTGCTAACTCGGCTAATTTTGGTAGTGCAATCTACAACAATTCCTCCTCCTCGCCCAGCATAACCAACTGCACCTTTACCGGTAACTTGGCTATACTATTTGGCGGCGCAATCTACAATTCCTCCTCCTCACCCACCATAACCAACACAACCTTTATCAATAACTCGGCTGATTCCGGCGGCGCAATCTACAATTCCTCCTCCTCGCCCAGCATAACCAACAGCACCTTTAACGGCAATTCGGCTACAAGTGCCGGCGGCGCAATGTACAATAACTCCACCTCCTCTGCCATCATTACCAATAGCATCTTTACCGGAAATTCGGCTGACCGCGGCGGTGCAATGTACAATAGCTCCTCCTCGTCCTCTCTCTCCATCAGTAACTGCACCTTTTCAAGCAATACGGGAAGGCTTGGCGGCACAATTCATAATAACGATGCTTCGCCTACTATTACCAACTGCACATTTGCCGATAATCATGCCACCAGTACCGCCGGGGGAATTTACAATCTCGGCACCTCTTCACCTACCATTACCAACTGTGCGTTTGCAGGCAATACGGCTGCTGTTATTGTGGGGGCAATTGGAAATTTTAACACTTCTACACCTACTATCACCAACTGTACCTTTTTCAATAACTCCGCTCCCTCCGATGGTGGTATAGAAAATAACGCAGCCGGAACTGTTATAACTAACTGTATTATCTGGGGCAATAGTGCGCAGATTACCGGCGATTTTGCCCCTACGGTTACTTATTCCATAGTACAAGGCGGTTATACCGGCATGGGGAATTTAAATGCTGATCCTCAATTTGTAAATGCCACAATCCCCGCCGGACTCGATGGCATACACCGCACGGCAGACGATGGGCTGCGCCTTGGTCTTTGTTCTCCTGCTATCAATGCAGGTACTACTACCGGCGCGCCAAGTACGGATATTATTGGCACCAGCCGACCTCAATTTACCAGTATAGACATGGGTGCTTATGAAAGCACAAACAATTCTAACATCCCCGCCGTCAACATCAGCGGCACTACCACCGGCTGTAGCGTTACCTTAACTGCATCGGGCGGGTTGAGTTATGCGTGGAGTGGAGGCAATACCCCCGCATCAGCTACCAATACCTTTACCACATCGGGCATTTATACTGTTTCCGTAACTGTTACAAATAGCAACGGCTGTACAGCTTCTGCCGGTACTGTGGTGGAGGTTTTTGGGGATCCGGTTATATCATCGGCAACGGCTACACCCGCTACCATTTGCACCGGTGAAAACAGCAATCTCAATCTTAATGTAACGCTGCCACCCTTAATAGCAGCACCAACCGGTGGAAGCCTTAACATTCCCAGTTCGGGCAATGCCTCGCCTTATCCAAGTACTATAGAGGTAAGTGGTGTTTCCGGCACCATCAGCAACTTAAAAGTAACCATTGCTAACCTAAGTCATACATGGCCCAGCGACATAGATATGGTACTTTTTGGACCCACCGGCGCACACTCTATCATATTTACCGATGCCATAGGCAGTAGCACAGGAATAACCGGCAGAACATACACTTTTCAAACAGGTGCTACTGCCTTGCCATTGAGTGGATACCCTGCATCGGGTACTTATGGGGTGGTTAATGGAGGTAGTTACAGCGGTTCGGGTACACCATCCGCTGTTACCAATACCGGCTTGGGTACATTTAACGGCACCAATCCAAACGGCACATGGAGTTTATATGTGTATGATCAAACAAGCGGTGACATCGGAAGCATAGGCAGTTGGAGTTTGGAAATTGCCACTGATGCCTTGGCTACTTATGTATGGTCGCCTGCTACCTATTTAAACAACACCGCTATAGCCAATCCCACTGCGCTGGGTGTTATGGCTACTACGGCATATACTGTTATGGTAACGGGTACGGGTGGTTGTACGGCTACGGCAAGTGCTACGGTTACGGTTGCTGGAACGCTCCCAACCGCCAACATCAGCGGCGCTACTACCGGCTGCGGCAGTGTTACCTTAACCGCATCGGGCGGTACAAGTTATGCGTGGAACGGCGGCAATAACCCTACATCGGCAACCAACACCTTTACCTCATCGGATACTTATACCGTTACCGTAACCGGTGAAGGCGGCTGTGCGGCTACGGCAAGTGCGGTGGTAACAGTAAATACTGTTCCGGTTATTTCATCGGTAACGGCTACACCTGCCACCATTTGTGCAGATGAAAACAGCAGCCTCAATGTAACATTGCCACCCTCAATAGTAATTCAAAACGGTGGAAGCCTTACTATTCCTTCTTCCGGAAATGCCTCGCCTTATCCAAGTGCCATTGCGGTAAGTGGTGTTTCCGGCAATATCAGCAACTTAAAAGTCACCATTACTAACCTCAGCCACACCTATCCCAGCGACATAGATATGGTACTTTTTGGACCCACCGGCGCACACTCTATCATATTTACCGATGCCATAGGCAGTAGCACAGGAATAACCGGCAGAACATACACTTTTCAAACAGGTGCTACTGCCTTGCCATTGAGTGGATACCCTGCATCGGGTACTTATGGGGTGGTTAATGGAGGTAGTTACAGCGGTTCGGGTACACCGTCTACTGTTACCAATACCGGCTTGGGTACATTTAACGGCACCAATCCCAACGGTACTTGGAGTTTATATGTGTTTGATGACGTAGACGGTGATAGCGGAAACATAGGCAGTTGGAGTTTGGAAATTACTACTGCTTCGGCGGTTACCTATGCTTGGTCGCCTGCTACTTATTTAAACAGTACAACTACAGCCAATCCTACTGCGGTAGGTGTTTTGGAAACTACAGAATATACGGTTACTGTAACGGGTGTGGGTGGTTGTACAGCTACGGCAAGTACTACGGTTACGGTTGCTGGAACGCTCCCAACCGCCAACATCAGCGGCACTACTACCGGCTGCGGCAGTGTTACCTTAACCGCATCGGGCGGTACAAGTTATGCGTGGAACGGCGGCAATAACCCTACATCGGCAACCAACACCTTTACCTCATCGGGCACTTATACCGTAACCGTAACCGGTTCAGGTGGCTGTACGGCAACTGCTTCTATTGCCATCACTGCAAACAATACCCCCCCCACAGCAGGCATCACCAACAACACCGGAACGACCATACTCACCTGCATCACCTCCGCCATCAGCGTAAACGCAACGGGCGGAAGCAGCTATGCATGGAGTGGCGGGGCAACTCCCAACACTGCCGCCAATAGCTTCACCACTGCCGGCACTTATACCGTAACCGTTACCGGTTCGGGAGGCTGCACGGCAACGGCTTCTATTACCATCACCGCCAACAATACACCTCCCACCGCCGGCATTACCAACAACACCGGCACGACCATACTCACTTGCATCACCACCGCTATCAGCGTAAACGCAACAGGTGGAAGCGGTTACGCATGGAGTGGCGGGTCAACTCCCACTACTGCTGCTAACAACTTCACCACTGCCGGAACTTATACCGTAAACGTAACCGGTTCGGGTGGCTGTACCGCTACGGCTTCTATTACCATTACCGCCGACAATACACCTCCTACCGCAGGCATCACCAACAACAGCGAAACAACCATACTCACTTGCAACACCACCTCGATTAGTGTAACCGCCACCGGCGGCAGCAGCTACGCATGGAGTGGCGGGGCAACCCCCACTACTGCTGCTAACAGCTTCACCACTGCCGGAACTTATACCGTAACCGTAACCGGTTCGGGTGGATGTATGGCAACGGCAAGCATCTCTATTACTTTATTCTGTTTCACCGGCTTAAGCAGTACTTACTGCTCCACCGATGCCCCTGTAACACTCATCGGTAGCCAAGCCCCCAACGGCATCTTTGCCGGACCCGGCATTACCGACAACGGCAACGGTACCGCCACCTTCAACCCCGCCAATGCCGGCACCGGCGGTAACGTTACCTACTCCACTGCAATTGCAGAAACATGGGAGAGCGTATCGGCAGGGGATTATCATACCCTTGCCATCAAAGCCGATGGCACACTTTGGGCATGGGGCTATAACTTTGATGGGCAGTTAGGTATTGGCAACAACACTAATCAATCCAGTCCGGTACAAGTAGGTGTCGATGCAAATTGGGCCATTGTATCGGCAGGAATATTCCATACCCTTGCCATTAAAACTGATGGCACCTTGTGGGCTTGGGGCAATAACGCTAATGGACAATTGGGTATTGGCAATAACATCAACCAAAATATACCGGTACAAGTAGGCATTGCCACCAATTGGGCGGATGTTTCGGCAGGTGACTTTACCCTTGCCATTAAAACCGATGGCACACTTTGGGCTTGGGGGAGTAACAATTTAGGTCAATTAGGTATAGGTAACAACACCAACCAAAACAGTCCGGTACAAGTAGGTATTGACTCCAATTGGGCGAGTATAGCAGCAGGAAGCATACAAAGCCTTGCCATCAAAGCCAATGGAACGCTATGGGCTTGGGGCTATAACGCTTTTGGTCAATTAGGTATAGGCAACAACACCAACCAAAACAGCCCGGTACAAGTAGGTATTGCTACTAATTGGGCAAGTGTAGCGGCAGGGAATGGTCAAACCTTTGCAATTAAAACTGATAATACGCTATGGGCTTTTGGCAGGAATAATTTTGGTCAATTAGGTATAGGCAACAACACCAACCAAAATAGTCCGGTACAAGTAGGTACTGCTACTAATTGGGCAAGTGTAGCGGCAGGGAATAACCATACCCTCGCTATTAAAACCGATGGCACGTTAAGTGGTTGGGGCGGAAATAGTACCGGTCAATTAGGTATAGGCAACACCACCGACCAAAACAGTCCGGTACAAGTAGGTACTGCTACTAATTGGGTAAGTGTTACGGCAGGTGCCAACCATACCCATGCCATTAAAACAGATGACACACTTTGGGCTTGGGGAGGTAACACCTTCGGAGTATTGGGCATAGGCAACACTACCCAGCAAAGCAGTCCGGTGCAAGTAGGCACTCCATTTGTTACGACAACCCAAACGGTTATCGTAAATACTACCACCGCAGGCATCACCAACAACAGCGGCACGACTGTACTCACTTGCATCACCACTGCTATCAGCGTAACCGCTACGGGTGGCAGCAGCTATGCGTGGAGCGGCGGGGCAACCCCCACCACTGCTGCGAATAGCTTTACCAATG
>CALCIK010000014.1 GCA_937907475.1 uncultured Bacteroidota bacterium
TAGATTTTAAATATGAAGCCTTTGAATAGCGCTCTAAGATGTGTATAAACCGTAGCCCGAAGGGATAAAATATTTATAGAATTTATCGATGCGAAAACCAGTTCGACCCCGAAGGGGTCGTATATCTCGCTTGATACATCTTCTATAAATGTCCAAACCCTTCGGGTTCGCTAAGCAGTTGCATATAAATTCTGCTTCATCATCCAAGTAGCCTGAAAACATACACATCAACTCCTTAAAGCCTTGTAAAATAAGACTTGTAGAAAATTCTAATTCCTGCCTTACGTGTCATTTACGTTGAGGCAGCTCTTTAAACGAAAAAGCGGCACTTGGCTTTTAATTTGCCAAATGCCGCTTTTTCGTAAAGGAAACGACTTACTGTGAAAGAATATTAGTAAGTATTTACTTTTTTAGTTTTAGCTTTAATCTTTTTACCATCGGGGCTACCCATGCGAATCATTGCACATCGGAAACCAACGGTAGAAGAGCCTTGGTCTTCGTCCATATAACGACGTGCGCCGGGAGCAAGGAAATAGGCTAAATCTGCCCAAGAACCACCTTTTACTACGCGGGCTTTGTCGCTGATAAGTGTCGTTTTGTCGCTTTCATAGACGGTCATAGACATTTCATCACCATCGCGGTAGTTTTTCACATCAGATTTTCTGAAGTTGGTACGGTTGCCAATTTCGTCTTCTGTGAGTTGACGATATTGAATGCGACCCAAACTGTCTTTTGGTGCGGCATTGCCTTGTGGGTCAGCTACACGAGTAGTGAATACGTTACCACGGAAAGGATTAAAGTCGTTAGCATCCAATGAGGTCATCGGACGATATACATCCAAACACCATTCACTGACGTTGCCACCCATGTTATACAATCCAAAATCATTTGGAGCATAACTTCTAACGGGAGCGGTAATTTCTGCATTATCGTTTAGATTTCCGGCAATACCCATATAGTCACCTGCACCACGCTTGAAGTTAGCCATCATGTCTCCATGCCATTTACCATGTTTGGCATAGCGAACGGTTTCGCCTTTCCAAGGATAAATTTTACGGTCGGTAAAGCGTTCTTCTTTATCAGATTCGCTGGTAATGGCTAAAGCGGCATATTCCCATTCTGCTTCTGTGGGAAGGCGGTAATCGGGAAGCAAGATACCGTCGTCAAAACGCACGCGACGAGTTTCTGCTCCATTGGGATCGAGATTTTTCATTCCTTTCTTTTCAACCCCTTCATATTGACCTAAAAGGTAGGCTTCGGTATTGAAATGTTCCGCACCGTATTGGTTGGGGTCAAGTTCTAATATACCTTCTTTTACCATCAAACCTTCGTTTACACGGTCAGTACGCCATCGGCAAAATTCATTGGCTTGTAACCAAGTTATACCCACTACCGGATACTCGTTGTAAGAAGGCATCCGGAAATAGTTTCTGACATAAGGCTCATTGTAAGCAAGTTCACTTAACCATACCAATGTATCCGGTATTGCTTTTCTAACAAGTTCCGGATATTGCTCACCGAAAATTCGGTTGAGCCAGTATAAGTACTCTCGATAGGCTATGTTCGAAACTTCTGTTTCGTCCATATAAAAAGACGATACAGTTACTCTGCGAGGCACATTGTCATAGTCATAAGTAACATCTTGTTCTACGGCACCCATTGTAAAAGTACCACCCGGAATAAGGACTAAGCCGGGACCTGTTTGTTGTTCTTTCTCTTTGGGTGCTTCAAACCCACCCCATTCGGGGTCGTTGTAATTCCAACCCGTAGCCGAAGAAGTGGGCTGTTTTTTGTTACAAGAAGCAATGGTCATGACCACTAAGGCAAATGCCATTAACTGCAAAGGAAATTTAAGCAAGTTTTTCATCTTTTCCTAAGTTTATGATTGTTTTTATTATTCCGAAAGAGGTGTTTAATTTGGTAATGTTATTTTCGCCCCTATGCAACCTAAATACTATCGAAGTACATCTTTAGTTTTAAATTGGCCTGTAAATATAAGGAGAGATTTTTGATATTTAAAAACTTTGGCAAAATTGTTGTAATCAGAGCGACAATTGTAGGGCTTTCGCAACAAAATGACTTTTTCCTTACAATAGCCTAACGATGTTTAGTGCAAATTATTATTGTGGAGAAAAAATTTCAGGGCATTCTGCCGCTTTTTTTCTTCTTATCTTATCGTTTGCTCCTTTTCTTTGTCCGAAGTCAATAATTGTAGCTATTTCATGAGCACCTGCACCAGTAGCCAAAGGCCCTATGTTTATATCATAGCTATAACCCACCCGAACTATTCCTGCTTTTAGCCCAGCCAAGAAAATTAACGCATCGGTGTTGCGAATAGTATGCCTAATAAAAAGTCCGCCAAAAAAAAGCCCCTTACCCAAGTAAGAACCGGCATTTAATTGGAAATGCCTGCCTTGATTGATGAATAAGATGTTCGGACTGATATAAAACTGCGACTCCCCTACTATTTTTTGGCCTAAGTAGAAAACCCTCCCCGCATGAAGGGAAGTGCGTATTTTAAGATCATTGTCGTTGTCATTGCTATTGGTAAATGCCAAAGAAGGGGTAGTTACATGTTTTGCCGAAGCTCCTATGTAAAATTTACTATTGTAGGCGACTATCCCCCCACCTATATCAAGCCGGTGAATAGAAGTTTTTTCAGGGGTAAGTTCTGCTGTTGAACCGACGGGTGCTCCGGTTGTCGGGTCTATCATATCTGTAAAAACCAATTTGCTCCAATCCAAAGATTGATTGAGATAACCAATTTGCGCCCCTACCTTTACCTGTAAGTCGGATGAAAATTGCAATTGATAGGCGTATAAACCGTTTACTTGATAGGTATTATATATGCCGCCTTCACCTGCACGGTCGGCTAAAACGGATACACCAAAACTACTATTGAGGTTGTCAAAGTGTTGATCATAGGAGGCGGCAAAGGTTAAAAAAGCATTTCCAAACTGAGGATATTGATGACGGTAGTTTATTGCAATACGCGGATCCCACGAAAAACCTATCATCGAGGGGTTAAGATGTGCCGGTGCAGCATAAAATTGACTAAATTCCGGATCCTGTGCCCAACCTTTTAAGGGAAAAATACAACTAAGTAAAATCAAAACAGTAAAAGAACGCCATTTCATATCCATAAAGTAGTATTGCTTGTTTTCCGGCAAACCAAACCGGTATTTTTGTCGTTTAATCTAAACTAAATATTCAACTATAAATCTCCGCCTGATTAGAGTCTGATTGTTCTTCAAATTCTTTACCTTCGTTTAAGGTGTTTTTCCATCAGCTAGTCAATAACACTTACATTTCGCTCATTTAATAAAGTAAAAGTACCCATGCTTCGCAATACCCTCACACTCATTTTTTGCTTGATAATCACCCAATTCATTTTTTCGCAACAAACACAAATCCTAACGGGGTTTGAAATTGAGTGGAGTACAAACACGGTTACTGTTCCGGCTGCCGATGATGGTAAACAAGTCGAAACACCCTATTTTAAAGATGCTGTTTATGATTACCAACTTCACAGCTTACCATTTTGGGCAAACAAAATTGCTTTACCACAAGCGGCACAAGTTACGGCAAAAATACTGAATGCTCGGTATGAACCGCTCGGTTTAGCTAATTTGTCCAACATAAACGACCTTATCAGCACTGATATTGTAACCCAAACGGTTGTGGGCTTCGAAAAGAAACAAGCTCATGCCCTAGTAACTTTCATGCCCATTCGCATCAACCCGTTAACGGCACAAGTTGAAAAACTGGTGAGTTTTGATTTAGAATTAAAAATACAACCCAATTCCATACAAGGTTTAGCTAAAAGCAACAGAACTTATACTAACAATTCGGTGCTAAACCAAGGCAATTTTTATCAATTCAGAACCGATAAAAACGGCATACATAAAATAGATTTTGCTTTTTTACAAACATTGGGCATCAGTACGACAGTCAGTTTAACCGACATTCGTATTTATGGAAATGGTGGCGGGATGCTAACCGAACTTGCAGGGGGTGAGAAATACGATGATTTGGTAGAAATCCCTATCCAAGTATCAGATCAAAACGCTAACAATGTATTTGATGCCGGAGATTATGTTTTGTTTTACGCCGAAGGTCCCGACAAATGGCAATATAACAGCACTCAGGGACGCTATACTTTCCAAAAACATATTTACAGCGATTTTGCCTATTACTTTTTGAATTTTGATATTGGCGCAGGTTTGCGTATTAACCCACAGCCTCAATCAACAAGCTATAACAACATCGTTACCTCTTTTGCTGATTATGCTATCCATCAAAAAGACTTGATACAACCGATTAAAAGCGGACGGCTTTGGTTAGGCGAAGAATTCAATGTGGAGTTGTCTCAAAATTTCAATTTCAGTTTCCCAAATCTTGTCAGTGAAACACCCGTACATTTGAGAGCACAAGTTGCTGCACGATATGTTACCGGAAATAATGCCGGAGCGATGAGCAGTTTTAGAGTGTCTGTCAACGGTACACAAGTTCAGAATGTGAGCGTTACCTCCGTAACCGGAAACTACGAAAGTTGGTACGCCCGCTTGGCTTCCGGCAGTACTACGTTTAGTGCCAACAGTTCTGATTTAACCGTCAATCTTACCTATTCCCGACCGGCCGTAAGCGCTATTGGTTGGTTAGATTTTATTGAATTGAACGCTCGCCGCCAACTTATTTTTAACGGGCCGCAAATGATTTTTGCCGATCCCCAATCGGTAGGCACCAATAAACAATCGAGGTTTATTATTCAATCCAACACACCCAATATCAAGGTTTGGGAAATCACCAAAATTGATCAGGCAACACAATGGGAACTCACCGCCGAAGAGGGCAATCAATATGTTTTCTACGCTCCTACCAATACTTTAAGGCAGTTTGTCGCATTTGACGGAACACAATTTTTTACACCACAGGCTTTAGGCAGCATTGCACAACAAAATTTACACGACGAGGAAGTCCCCGACTTAATTATAGTTGCTTATCCGGACTTTTTACCTGCTGCCGAGCGGTTAGCCAATTTCCGCCGCACCCATGATGCTTTACAGGTAAAAGTAGTTACCCCCCAACAAATTTACAATGAGTTTTCATCTGGTATTCCGGATGTTGCTGCCATCAGGGACTATGTAAAAATGTATTACGACCGTGCAGGGATAAATACCAATTTGATGCCTCGCTACTTACTGCTCTTTGGCGATGCCTCTTTTGATTACAAAGACATTGAATTTAAAGCCGGTAATAACCACAATTTTGTGCCTACTTATGAAAGCACCGAATCGCTCAATGCAGTTGAAACCTACTGTACCGATGATTTTTTTGGGCTTTTAGACGACGATGAAGGTCAAAATATCAATCTTACCAATCAGTTTCTCGATATAGCTATCGGGCGAATACCCATCACTACTGCCGATGAAGCCGAGAAAGTGGTGGATAAAATCATGCACTACGATAACAGCTCGACATTGGGCGAATGGCGAAACAATATCACTTTTATTGCCGATGACGAAGATGGTAATCTGCATTTGGACGATGCACAAATTCACGTTACTAATGTAGAACAGAACAATCCGGTTTACAATATTGACAAAATTTACCTCGATGCCTATCCGCAGATTTCTACTGCCGGTGGAAGTTTGTATCCCGATGTGAATACGGCAATCAACAATAAAATATTTTCGGGTACTTTTATCATGAACTATGTGGGGCACGGCGGAGAATCAGGGTGGTCTCATGAGCGCATTTTGAGAACAGAAGACATCAGGAATTGGCGCAATTTAGACCAAATGCCTTTGTTTATTACCGCAACTTGTAGTTTTAGCCGGTATGACAATCCCGAAAAAGAATCTGCCGGCGAGTTGTTGATGACCAAATCAGATGGAGGCGGAATTGCTTTAATGACCACTGTCAGATTAGTGTATGCCACTGCCAATCAAAGGTTGAACACTGCTTTTTTAAACAGGCTTTTTCAGATTGAAAACGGAAAACACCTTTCCTTGGGCGAAATAGCACGTTTGTCAAAAAACGATGCTACTTTGCTGACCAGTTCAATCAACAACCGGAAATTTGTATTGCTTGGCGATCCTTCTCTAACGCTCAATTATCCCACTCATCAGGCACTTATTACTTCGGTGAATAACCAACCCATGCCAACAGGAAGCGAAGCAGCCGATACCTTAAAGGCACTTTCTCATGTTACCATGACCGGCGAAATAAGAGATGCCGCCGGGTCGAAACTCAACGATTTTAATGGGGTGGTTTATTCAACTGTATTTGACAAATCGGTAAGGGTTCAAACAATGGTGAACGATGTTAACAGTAAACTCGACACCTTTTATTTGCGTAAGAGCATCATTTTTAAAGGAAAGGCTACGGTTACGAATGGCGAGTTTAGCTTTTCTTTTATTACACCCAAAGATATATCATATCAATACGGAAGTGGCCGGGTTAGCCTTTATGCCGACAATGGCATCAATACGGATGCTCATGGCTTTAGCGAACAGGTAGTTATTGGTGGCGTAGCCGATGATGTACTCAGTGACGGGGAGGGGCCGGAGATACAACTCTATATGAATGACGAGAAGTTTGTCTTTGGAGGAATGACCAATGCAAGCCCAATTCTTATTGCAAAGCTAAATGATGAAAGTGGCATCAACACCGTTGGAAATGGCATCGGACGAAATATATCAGCTATTTTGAACGATGACAATAAAAATTCCATCGTGCTCAATCAATATTACAAAGCAGCTTTAGACGACTTTAAAGAAGGTGAAATCCGATATCCGCTTGCCGACTTACCTGAAGGGTTGCATAATTTAACCGTAAACGCATGGGATACCTACAACAATGCCGGCAAAGGTTATACAGAGTTTATTGTAGCACAATCGGCCGAGTTGGCCTTAAAACACGTACTTAACTATCCCAATCCATTTACCGATAATACTGCTTTTTGGTTTGAACACAATCGTCCCAACGACCAACTAATGATTACTGTACAGGTGTTTACCTTGGGAGGCAGAGTCGTAAAAACTTTGCAACAGTCCATAGTCGCCGAAGGATTTAGAGTAGACTCGATAACATGGGATGGACGTGATGACTTTGGGAACCGAATTGGGCGCGGCACCTACGTGTATAAACTTACGGTACGAAGCCTTACGGACAACAAAGTAGCACACCAAATTCAAAAATTGGTATTGCTTAAGTAACAGAGTGCTCAGAAATCGAGCAAAGCATTCTTATTGGACGGTTTTTACTCGTCGAGCAATTTCACTTTTACAGACTTTATGGTTGTATTGCTTACCTCTGTAATTGTAAATTGAAAATCGTCAATATAGATCACTTCTCCTTCGTCGGGAATATCTTCATTTCGAGCTATAATGTAGCCTGATAAAGTTTCATAGTCGCCGGGCGGAATTTTGAAATCATACTTATCGTTAAGGTAATCAATCTCAAGCCGAGCCGAAAATTCGTACTCTTCGGCAGCTTCGTCGTACTTTTCAATGAAATCATCGTTGTCAAACTCATCCTGAATTTCACCAAAAATTTCTTCCATAATATCTTCTAAGGTGATAATGCCCGCTGTCCCTCCAAATTCATCTTTCACCCAAGCAATGCTTTTGTTTTCTTTAATAAAAACATTGAGTAGATTGGTGGCAGGCATAGCTTCGGGAACGGTAATAATTGGCCATATCTTAAAGGTATTTTTAAGTATGTCTTGATGGTGTACGTAACCTACAACTTCGTCTATGCTGTTTTGGTAAGCTATTAGTTTTGAGTGTTTGGTTTCAATAAATATTTTTCTGACTTCCTCTAAAGTGCTATCTTTATTGATTGCTGCAACTTCGAGTCGTGGTACCATACAGGCACGTACCTTAACATGAGGAAGTTCCAAGGCTCTTTGAAACAAGCGAGTATCAACTTTGCGGTTTTCATCGGGATCCTGTTTGTTGGAATGTACATAATGCTGTAAATCAATCAAACTAAGTGTGGGTTGGGGTAATTTATGATAATCAATGCCCCACACCAATTTGAGAATATTATCAGCCAACCATACACTAAACCTGACAAAAGGAAACAACAAAATATATAATACCCATATAGGCAACGCAAACACATTCAGCACACCATTCGGGCTGATTCGGAATATATTTTTAGGAACAAATTCTCCAAAAATGAGAATGATGACAGTAGAAACGAGTGTTACTATCAAGATAGAAGCGACTTCGGAGTTGGTAACAAATTGGTTTAAAGGCTGCTGAATCAATGCCTCAAACAATGTACTATAAATCACCAACATTACTGTATTTCCTATTAACATTGTCCCTAAGAACTGTGTCGGATTATTGTAAAAGACAGTTAATACCTTAGAGGTGATGCTGCCTTTCTGTTTCTGGATTTCTAAAGAAATTTTATTGGCAGTTATAAATGCAATTTCAACGCCTGAAAAAAGAGCAGAGCCTAGAACTGCCAGCAAAAGATAGTAAATGTCGGGATTAGGCATATTAGTAGAAAATAATTTATTGCAAAGTTGCCATTAGACATCACAATGGATGACAAATGATTCGCAAAGTTACAACAAGTTGTCCAATATTGTTATCAGTAAGCACCGGTAACGAATTGAATAATCCGTAAGCTACCTATTGTCCTGTTTTACGAAATGCAAATCGCAGAATCCTATTGGTTGAAGCAGTAGTAACAACATAGAAATAACGAGAACATGGCAATCCAAGTGAGTACCCGCAACAGGTCTAATAGAGCAAGTCATTAAGGATGTGTATCTAAATCAAACCTGCAATATTGGTCAAACTGCAACTTCGTTTTTTGATAGGTAATAGGATTGGCTCAGCCAATTAAATTTTATGACACGATACTTATGTTCTGAGGCAAATCAGATAAAAAACAATTTTTATCTCTGCTATGCTTGCCGCCGTTGGGATAAAGAAAAGTAGTTGGCCGAAAAGGCGAGTGGCAAGTTGATAGGTAGAATTACACCAAAGGGTGGATACGCACACCTTTTTCGTAATCAACTCAAATAGAAGCGAAGCCGATTGGAGTGAAATTTTCTGTTTGTTTTTCGAAACGTTCTTGCTCATAAACGAAACGTTTTTACTCATAAACGGATCGTTTTTACTCATAAACGGATCGTTTTTACTCATAAACGAAACGTTTTTACTCATAAACGGATCGTTTTTACTCATAAACGAAACGTTTTTACTCAT
>CALCIK010000015.1 GCA_937907475.1 uncultured Bacteroidota bacterium
TCACTATTCACTATTCACTATTCACTATTCACTATTCACTATTCACTATTCACTAAAATCTCACCGCACCACCCTGTCCTTCCATGTATATTTGCCCAAATTGCCCAAAATACCAATCAGCACAATGTACAGGATATGCAGGACTTGTGCGGGCAAAAATAACCATAATAATTTACTTCGATTAAAAAAGTGCGCGCCAACACCCAAGTAGGTGAAATCGGCAATCAATTTAGCAAGAAGTTGGGCTGCTAAGAGATGACCGGCAACGCTGAACCCGGTTAACCATAGTCCAAAATTGAGCAGCAGGCTAACATTAAATAGAAATACAAAAGCTAAATATAGGGTAATGCGCTTGTCCTGATATTGTGCCGATTTTGAAGCCCAACGGATTCTTTGATTGGCAAAGGTGGATAAGGTGGGTTGGGGGGTGGTAAAAACCGTTGCCTCGTAATTTTTGAGAAACAGTGTCTGTTTGGGGAAACGCTCTGTTATTTTTGCCATCAGCAACATATCGTCTCCCGATGCGAGGTGGTCTATGCCGGCAAAACCATTTACGTCCTTAAAAGCCTGACGGGTATAAGCCAAGTTTGCCCCATTGCACATGCCTGCCAAACCCAAATGCACCGAAGCACCGGTAGAGACCATCATTCCAATAAAGTCGAGTGTTTGGAAACGTTCGAAAAAGGTTTGTTCGTGGGTAAAACAAACCGGCGCAGCAATCATCTTGGGGCGGTGTTCTTCATAAAAAGCGGTAATGTTCAACAACCAATCGGGTGAGGCAAAACAATCGGCATCGGTGGTGATGATTAACTCATTGCGACTTAACCCGATTGCTGTTTGTATCGCCTTCTTTTTGTAGGAATTTAAAGGTGTGGAATCGGGTAAATGCTCCTGTAGTCGAAGCAATTGAATATGCGGGTATTGCTTGACCCATTCCTGCACGATACCTGCCGTAGCATCGGTAGAGTAATCATCCACAATAATCACCTCCAACAGCTCTACGGGATAGTGCTGTGAAACAATAGATTGCAAACAAGTTGTAATCACGGCTGCTTCATTACGAGCCGGAACAATTAAGGTAACAGTAGTTTGTGGTTTGAATTGGGGGGAGGTTTTCCAAACTGATAACCGAAGCCAACCGGCAATATAAGTGCCGATTAAAAAGCAGTAGAAGCAGGTCAGAAAGCATACTGCTGCAATTAAGAAAAAAATAAGGTTAATCACAACCTACTCCTTTCCCATAGTTTTTATAGAGTACCGATTGCACGCATGAAGTTTAGCAATAGCCTTAACAAGTAGGTTGCAGTTCTTCCAAACGGCGATTGTAATCCAAAATGATACCAATAGATGATTCGCTGGGGGAGGATAACTGTAATAAGTCCAACATGGTTTGACCTATCAGCATATCGTGGTAATCCTCTTGCAGCTTCAAATCTGTTTCAATTGCCTGACGAATAAAGATGTTCTCTTCGGCTGAAGTTTCGTTGTAGGCGTATCTAATTAAGTCATCTTGGGTAATAAATTGGTTCATAGGCGCGATAGTTTATCGTTGGTGAATGTCGTTAAGACACAGAAATAACGCATGAAGGTTGCATTGTATTATGCTTTTGAAATAATTTTTTCGATTAAAACAAAATAAATCCGTTATGGTTGTTCCCGGCAATAGAATAATGACAAAAAGCCCCCGCACCAATCAGGTACGAGGGTTTTTATGTCAAGGAAAAAGTGCGTGAGAAAAATAGTTAAAGATGAATAACCAATCGCTCAGTCTTTAGTCTTCCGTCTTAAGTCTATTGTCTTAAGTCTTAGTCTCTCACGATTACTGTTTCACAAACTTACCGTTTACTTTGGCTTCGCCTGATTTCAGGCTGACCATATAAATACCGGCAGGATAATCGTGAATCATCACTCTTTGGTTGTTTACTCCCTGTTGCGCTTGCAAGGTCTGTACTGACATTGTTCTTCCACTAATGTCTGTAATCTCCAAGGTAAGCTCACCGGCAGATACGTTGAATTGAATATCAACATAATCGGTCGCCGGTACGGGCATAATGTTCATGAGAGTCAAATTCACCAACTGCGTGCCGTTATCTGTGCCAAACAACACTTTGTGGTCGCTGTTATCGGGGGCAGTGTCGTCGTAGGGTGCCATGCCTACTTCGTCGCAATCCGTGGTTACATTTACCGTAATCGTTACCGTTTCGCAGATGCCAAACTGATTACAACCCGTGATGGTAATGGTTTCCTGTCCGGCAAAGAGCGGCAAGGCAGTGTATTGTAAGCATCCGCCTCCCAAACTGTATAGGCTACAATTGTAGGTGGTGTTCGCTTCTGTTATCGTTACCGTGCCGTTCGGGATATTGCAGAACTCAGGACAAATTACAATCGGAGTGAGCGGTTGAGTACAAATCAAGGTGGTCTCTACGCAGGGCAGGGTGACCATTATCGTTACCGTTGCCACATCACAAGCTCCGTAAATATCGCAGATTTGGTAGGTGAACACATCCGTTCCGCCAAAACCCGGATTAGGCGTATAGACGAACTGATTGCCGACCAATGTTACTGTTCCGTTTGCAGGGGGCGTGTGGTTGGTTATGCTAAACGCATCGCCATCAGGATCGCTGTCGTTTACCAATACAGGTATGGTAACACTTGAGCCGTTTATCACTTCTGCCACATCATCTATTGCAACCGGAGGCTGATTTGGATCACAATTACCCGTTGCCGTGATGGTGATGTTGATGTAAGCGGTATCGCAAACCATCGCATCGGTACAGGCTATCACTGTTACTGTTTCAGAACCGATAAAGCCCGGAAGAGCAGTATATTGGATGCAACCGTTAGATAGTAGCATGATGCTACAATTAAACATGGTGCTGACTTGGGTAATCTGATAACTATCGTCTAAGCAGAACTCAGGACAAACTGTTACAGGGGTCATAGGTGCAGAACAAATGTCAATTACAAATGGGTCGCAAGGTGGCGGGGTACAATCTCCAACCGTCACGTGGACGATTTGAGTTTCGCATACGCCATTGTAGCAGCCTATGATGGTTATAATATCCGTTCCAACAAACAAGGGCAGCGGGGTGTACTGGATACAGTCATCTAAGAGCACCAAGCTACAGTTGTAAGTAGTTTGAACTGAAGAGAATGTCCATCCGTCTGGCAGACAGAATTCGGGGCAAATAGTAATCGGGGTCATCGGTTCAGTACACAAGTAGAGGTCGGGGTGCGTGCAGATATCGTCAGCAGCTACGCAGAAGCTTTCTGCAAACAATATCTCGCCTGTTGCCATATCGTATGTAATCGAACCTTCTGTAATTTCTGTGCCATCGGGCAAGGTAGTAGGAACAACGGTTACGGTGTAAATACCTGCCGGTAAATTGTCAATGGTAAAGGCCCCGTTTGCGCCGGTAAATACCGTAGCTACTTGTTGTCCTAAACTGTTATAGACAATCAACTCGATACCTGCAAGTCCTTGTTCGTTGGTATCCAAAATACAGTTGCCATTTATATCCAACCAAACCACATCGCTCAATACTGCGGGAGTGATATAACCGAAGTTGTTGTTGTTGTTAGTCTGTCCGGCTACTACAGTAACGACGATATTGTTCGGGGTGTTTAAGATAACCGGGCCGGTAGGTGTGGTTACTACTTGCGGAACCTGTACGGTATAGTTACCGGGCACTAATCCAGTAAACTGGTAGAAACCGTTTACATCGGTCGTGGTGGTAGCCACTACGTTGCCATTGTTGTCAATCAACACAACAGCTACACTTGATAACAGCGGTTCAAACGGGTTGATGATATTGTTTTGGTTCACATCTACCCATAAGGTACCGGTTATAGCACCGGGTAAGGTAAAGCCTGCATCTATGGTGAGGTTGTTCTCGCCGGGTGCAAGGGAAACAATATTGGTTTGACCACCCAACCCTGCATCGCTATCGGTCGCATCATTACCCGTATTGCTTGGTGCCGGGCTATAACCTGCCGGTGTAACAAACACGACATAGTAAGAACCTGCGGGTAAGTTGCTAAACAAGTAGAAGCCGTTGGGGTTGGTCGTGGTGGTGCCTACAATAGCGTTGGTTGTTGCATTGTAAAGTATCACAGTTACACCGCCAATGCCGGGTTCTCCTAAGTTTTGCTGACCATTTTGATTTTGGTCAAACCACACGTAATCACCAAGAGAGCCGAGTAATACGGGGTTTTGAATGTAGAACCCTGCGTCTATGGTGAGGTTGTTCTCACCGGGTGCAAGGGTAATAACACCGGTTTGACCACCTACGCCTGCATCGCTATCGGTCGCATCGTTGCCCACGTTAGCCGGAGAAGGCGTATGTCCGTTTGGAGTGCCAAACACGACATAGTAATTGCCTGCGGGCAAGTCGCTGAACAAGTAGAACCCGTTAGAATTGGTCGTGGTCGTACTGACTAAAGTGCTATTGTTAGCATTGTAAAGCGTAACTGCCACACCACTGATACCGGGTTCACCGGAATCTTGTTGTCCATTCTCGTTTTGATCTAGCCAAACATAGTCGCCCAATGAGCCGAGTAATACGGGGTTTTGAATGTAGAACCCTGCGTCTATGGTGAGGTTGTTCTCACCGGGTGCAAGGGTAATAACACCGGTTTGACCACCTACGCCTGCATCGCTATCGGTCGCATCGTTGCCCACGTTAGCCGGAGAAGGCGTATGTCCGTTTGGAGTGCCAAACACGACATAGTAATTGCCTGCGGGCAAGTCGCTGAACAAGTAGAACCCGTTAGAATTGGTCGTGGTCGTACTGACTAAAGTGCTATTGTTAGCATTGTAAAGCGTAACTGCCACACCACTGATACCGGGTTCACCGGAATCTTGTTGTCCATTCTGGTTTTGATCTAGCCAAACATAGTCGCCCAATGAGCCGAGTAATACTGGGTTTTGAATGTAGAACCCTGCGTCTATGGTGAGATTGTTCTCGCCGGGTGCAAGGGTAATAATATTGGTTTGACCACCCGGACCTGCATCGCTATCGGTAACATCGTTGCCCACATTTGAAGGCGAAGGTGTATGTCCGTTCGGAGTGCCGAACACCACATAGTAATTACCTGCAGGTAAGTCGCTGAACAAGTAGTATCCGTTAGAATCGGTCGTTGTTGTGCCGATTATTGTATTAGTCGTAGCATTGTAAAGCGTAACCGTTACACCGTTGATGCCGGGTTCGCCCACATTCTGCTGACCATTTTGGTTTTGGTCTAACCAAACATAATCGCCTAATGAGCCGAGTAATTCAGGCATATCTTGCATGTAGTAACCTGCATCAACACTGAGGTTGGTTTCACCGGGAGCGAGCGTTACAAACTGTGTTTGACCTGTAATCGGGTCCGCATCGCTGTCGAGATAATCATCTCCCACATTATGTGATGTCGTGATCATCTGATTACCGTTAACGTCAATCGGAGCAGAGAATACTACATAATAAGTGCCGGGAGCCAACTCAACAAAGAGATAAGAACCTGCTACGTTGGTATATTGGGTTGCTTCTACCCAACCATCTGCATTGTAAAGGGTAACTAATACGTTGTGGATGCCCGGTTCGCCCGCATCTTGTATGCCGTTCTGATTTAAATCATGCCATACAAAATTGCCCAAATTGGCCGGGGGTACGAGTATGTTAATGTTTTCATAGTCGTGGTCGTCTTCATCACCATTTTGATTGTTGATAAAGTTGTTTCCACCTACTATATCATTATCAGGGTTGTTATCCAAGTCGCTGTCAATATCCGTAATAGGATTGCCTTGCATATCCAATGCTGAGGTAACTTCAGCATGATTTACTACGTTAGAAGGCATCGTTACCGATGTGGCAAAGGTGATGACGACAGAAGTGCTTTGTCCGGGGTTCAAAGTGCCGGCTAGGTTATAGCTTGCAGTTCCATTGCCGTTGTCAGTCCAATCAACATCGTTAAAGATTAAACCGGCGGGTATATAGTCAATCACGTGAATGTCTTGTACCGGCACATCACCTTGGTTGTAAACCGTAATGGTAAAGTTCACCGAAGCACCTGTGATGACCGAACTTGGTTGACCGGGAGCTAAAGTTTTTACTAAAGCAAGGTCGTACACCGGAATTGAGCATGGTTCAGGTGCTTCCACCGTGGCGTTGAAGGTACAACCGTTTACGGCACTATCGGTTATCGTAATGTTGAGGTCGCCGCCTGAAATCGGGAAGGGTCCAAACTGTTGTACGTTACCATAAGGTATGCCCGATGCGGTTATACTGCCACTGATGTTGTAAGTACTGCTCATACCGCTGCCTGTAGGAGCCATCGTAAAGTAGAACACATCATCAGAACTGATTCCGGTATTGTTGTCGTCACATTGTACCTCAATATTAGCGGCTTCAATATCACAGGTAGAACAAGGTGCCGGAGCATTGACCGTTGTGTTGAACGAACAGCCATCGGCAGCCGCCGCGCTGTCGGTAATGATGATATTGAGGTTGCCACCCGAAATCGGGAAGGGTCCGAATTGATGTGGCGAGCCGTAAGCAATGCCCGATGCGGTAATACCACCACTTACATTATAAGTACTGCCAAGTCCAATACCTTCGGGGTTCAGCGTAACATAGAACAGGTCGTCTGTCGGCGTTCCTGTTCCGTTATCGTTACATTCCGTTGTTGGATTTGCCGTAATGAAGTTGCAGGTAGAACATAAAGCAGGAGTTATGACCGATACGTTGAACGAGCAACCATCTGCGGCGGCGGCATTGTCGGTAATAGTGATGTTGAAGCTGCCACCCGAAATCGGGAAGGGTCCAAACTGATGTGGTGCTCCGTATGCAATGCCCGATGCGCTAAACCCGCCACTGACATTGTAGGTCGCACCTATACCGATGCCGGTAGGATTGAGTGTTACATAGAACACATCATCACTGCTGTTACCTGTTCCATTGTCGTTACAGGCTACTGTTAAGTTCGCATTACTTAAGGTACAAGTAGAGCAAGGTTCGGGGGCGAGAATGGTGAGTGTATAAGTACAACCACCCACTATGCCATCTGTGATGATAATGTCCAAGTTGCCATTTGAAATCAAGAAGGGTCCGAATTGCTGTGGCGAACCGTATGCAATACCTGTTGCCGTCGCACTGCCACTTACATTATACGTAGCTGCCAAACCTATACCAACCGGGTTGAGTGTGAAGTAAAACACATCATCCGAAGATGTTCCAGTACTGTTGTCATCGCAAGATACCGTTTCGTTGGCTTGTACGATGGCACAAGTCGAGCAGGGTTGCGGAGCTTCGATAATGACGTTCAAATCGCAAGTAGCTTCCGCTTCGTCAATAATGGTAATACTGAGGTCGCCGTTGCTAATTTCAAAGGGTCCGAAAGGATCGGAATCGCTACCATAAGCAACCCCTTGTGCAACTACGTCTCCGATTAGACTATAGGTACCACTTAAACCAATACCAATCGGGTTGAGTGTAAAGGTAAACAAGTCATCTGCGGGATTACCTGTTCCGTTATCCGTACAGTTAATTTGTACGCTGACACCGTTAATGGTGCAGATGGAGCATGGTGCCGGGGCCACAACCGTTGCCGTTTGAGCACAACCACCAGTAGTACCATCGGTGATGGTAATATCAAGGTTGCCATCGGCAATAGCGTAAGGCCCAAATTGTTGTTCCGTGCTGTAAGCCAAACCTGTTGCGCTGACATCGCCACTGACATCGTATGTTCCACCCAAACCGATACCCGATGGGGTAATGGTAAATGTAAAGAGATCGTCGGCACTCGCACCGGTTCCGTTATCATCGCAAAGCGTAGTAATTGCTACTGCGGCAATGTTACATACGGTAAAGGGTTCAACGTCGTGGTCGTCTTCGTCCCCATTACTGTTGTCGGTAATGTCGTTTCCACCTACAATATCATTGTTGGGATTGTTATCGTGCGTGCTGTCATCGTCAGGATAATCCACGGCATTGTCGGCAGTACTTATTTCAGCAAAGTTGTTGAGGTTACCACCTGCAAAATCAGGATTCACCAGCAAGGTAATATCTACCGTAGTCGAAGCACCGGGATTAATACTGCCGGGTAATGTATAGGAGGCTGTACCGTTACCATTGTTCGTCCAATCGGCATCTGCCAAAGTAGTTCCGACAGGAAGGTAATCAACGATGCTTACGCCGGTAGCAGTTAGCGTACCTTGGTTGAATACGGTGAGGGTAAAGGTAATTGTTTCGTCTCGTGCCACAGTATTGGCTTGTCCGTTAGCAAGTTGCTTAATCAAAGCAAGGTCAAATACTTGGTTTACTCCAATGGAAGCAGGGTCATGATCATCTTCATCGTTGTTGGTGTTATCAACAATGTTGTCACCACCTACGGTGTCGTTATCCGGATTCATGTCAGGAGCACTGTCTATGTCTGTTGCTGCATTACCTTGTCCGTCTTTTGCACCACTGATTTCGGCAAAGTTTGTCAGGCTTATACCTTCAAAATCATCATCAACCAATAAGGTGATGTTTACAGTAGCCTGATTACCGGGGGATATGATACCGGGTAAGATGTAGCTTGCAGTTCCGTTGCCGTTGTCTATCCAGTTGGCATCGGCCAAGGTCATTCCGGCAGGTATGTAGTCGGTAATCGCTACTTGGGTTGCAGTCAGTGTGCCTTGGTTAATCACAGTGATGGTAAACGTGGCCGTTTCTTCTTGTGCTACTACTGAAGACTGACCTGCTGCTAAGGTCTTAATTAAGGCGAGGTCGAATTCCTGATTTACCTCAATTGTGGAATAGTCGTGATCGTCCTGATCATTGTTGGTGTTGTCAACAATATCATCACCACCTACGATGTCATTTAATGGGTCGTTATCCGGTGTACTATCCACATCCGAATAGTTCAAACCGTTTTCGGCATCGCTGATTTCTGCAAAGTTGGTCAACGAATTACCCTCAAATGTATCGGATACCCGTAAAGCTATGCTAATTGCTACGCTTTGACCAACAGGTACGGTAAATGGTGTATTAAAAGAAGCCGAGTTAGTGCCCGTCATTGTCCATGCGGCATCTATCAGTTCAAACCCATCAGGAATATAGTCGGTTAAAGCGACGTTGAAGGCATCTAATGAACCTTGGTTAAATACCGTAATCGTGTAGTTCACGGTTTCCCCTTGGCCTACTGACGTTGCTTGACCCGGGGCGAGTTGTTTAATCAACGCAAGGTCAAAGGTTTGAATGACATTCACCGGTGCCGGATCGGCATCATCTTCGTCATTGCTGCTGTTATCGGTAATATTGTCGCCACCGAATATGTCGTTATCCCAGACATTATCAGGTGTGCTATCAATATCGGGCAAGCCAAGCGCATTATTGGCACTTGCAATCTCTGATCGGTTAGTGGCCACATTAAATTGGTAGTTACTGTTGACCATCAAAGTGATATTAACACTATAACTGTCGCCGGGAGCAAGCTCCGCGATTGTCGTATTCAAATGCGCAATTGTGCCGCTTACCATACTCCAGTTGCTGTCGTTCAAGGTCATTGAACCCAACAAGTAGTCGTTCAGTTGTATGTTAGTAGCAGTAATAGTACCTTGGTTAAATACCGTAATAGTAAAATCAACATTATCGCCGGGTGATACCAAAGAGGACTGACCGGCTGCCAAGGTCTTAATCAATGCAAGGTCAAATACTTGGTGTACTTCGATAGGGGCAAAATCATGGTCGTCTTCATCGTTGTTGGTGTTGTCAATAATATTATCTCCACCTACGATGTCGTTGTTCGGATTGGTATCGGGTGTGCTGTCCACATCGGGATAGTTCAAACCGTTTTCGGCACTGCTTACCTCTGCGAAATTGGAGAGTGAAGCACCTTCAAACGTGTCGAATACCCGCAAAGAAAGGTTGATGACCACACTTTGACCAACCGGAATGGTTAATGGCGTATTATATGAAGCTGTATTAGCACCCGTCAAAGTCCAAGCAGCATCTACCAACTCCATCCCTTCTGGAATATAGTCGGTTACAGCTACGTTGAAGGCATCTAATGAACCTTGGTTAAATACCGTAATCGTGTAGTTCACAGTTTCCCCTTGCTCCACAATCGTTGCTTGACCGATGGCGAGTTGTTTAATCAAAGCGAGGTCAAAGGTCTGAATGACATTCACCGGTGCCGGATCGGCATCGTCTTCGTCATTGCTGCTGTTATCGGTAATGTTGTCGCCACCGAATATATCGTTATCCCAAACATCATCAGGCGTGCTGTCAATATCGGGCAATCCAAGCGCGTTGTCGGCACTTGCAACCTCTGCACGGTTTGTAGCCACATTAAATTGGTAGTTACTGTTTACAGTCAACGTAATATTGACGCTGAAGCTTTCGCCGGGAGCAATCTCTGCGATTGTCGTATTCAAATGCGCAACTGTACCGCTCACCATACTCCAATCGCTGTCGTTCAAGGTCATTGAACCCAGTAAGTAGTCGTTCAGTTGTATGTTAGTTGCGGTAATTGTACCTTGGTTAAATACCGTGATGGTAAAATCAACATCGTCACCGGGAGATACCAAAGAGGGCTGACCTGCTGCCAAAGTCTTAATCAATGCAAGATCAAATTCTTGATAGACATTTATCGTCGCTCCATCGTGGTCGTCTTCGTCGCCGTTGCTGTTGTCGGTTATATCATCACCGCCAACGGTGTCGTTATCAGGGTTCGTGTCAGGTGTGCTGTCATCATCATCACCAGGATTGCCACTGCCATCATAAGCCTCACTAATCTCTGTAAGATTGGTTAAGCTAGCACCCTCGAAAGTCGGTAATACTTGTAAAGCAATATTTACAGTTGTGCTCGCACCTTGTAAAATAGGGCCGGCTATCGTGTAGCTTGCTGTGCCGTTGCCATTGTCCGTCCAATTGGCATCAGCCAAAGTCATGCCTACAGGAATGTAGTCCGTAATCGTTACGTTGGTCGCATTCAAGGTTCCTTGGTTGAATACGGCCAACGTGTAGTTCACCACATCGCCCTGATTTACCGTACTAGGTTGACCGGCTGATAGTTGCTTAATTAACGCCAAGTCGAACACCTGATTAACAACAATTGGCTCATAGTCGTGGTCGTCTTCGTCACCGTTGCTATTGTTGGTTATATCATTACCGCCGACGGTGTCGTTGTCCGGATTGGTGTCAGGTGTGCTGTCATCATCGTTGCCCGGATTGCCGTCGCCATCATACGCATCGCTTATCTCGGATACGTTAGTTAAGCTCGTACCTTGGAAGGTCGCGCCTACTTGTAAAGCTATATTTACAGTCGTGCTCGAATTTTGTGCTATCGGACCTGCTATCGTGTAGCTTGCCGTGCCGTTGCCATTGTTCGTCCAGTTAGCATCGGCTAAGGTCATGCCTACAGGAATGTAATCGGTTATCGTTACATTGGTTGCGGTTAAAGTCC